>NZ_LR134432.1 GCF_900637865.1 Legionella adelaidensis | reverse complement strand
ACTTTAAAAAAACCTCGTAGAGATACGGCTTTTGTGGCCGCGGCAGGGCCTTTGGTAAATATTTTTATGGCATTGTTATGGGCCATGCTTTTTAAATTAGCAATGTGGCTCAATCCACATGTATCAAAGATAGCCTTTTTTCTTTTACTCACATCACAAGCGGGTATATTAGTCAATTTAGTTCTTGCATTACTAAACTTAATTCCTATCCCTCCTCTTGATGGAAGCCGTATCTTAGCAAGCCTTTTACCCAAACGATTAAGTATACCCTTTATGCGACTGGAACCTTTTGGTCTTATTATTTTACTATTGTTATTATTCAGCGGTCTTTTAAGTAAAATTCTTACTCCTGTTTTCTTAAAATCGTTAGACTTAATTAGCGCTCTATTTAATTTATGAAAATCCTCGCTGACAATTCGCTACCTCTTTTACACATTTTTACATTGCATTTTGAAGTAGTAACTTATAAGGATGAGAACGAATTAAAATCACTGCTAAAAAACGATTTTGATATATTGCTTTGCCGCTCTACATTAAAAGTCAACGAGGCCCTTCTTTTCAATACCACTATTCAATGTGTGGCTACCGCAAGTAGCGGTATCGATCATATAGATTGTAACTACTTGCAAAAAAAAAATATTAACCTGTTTCATGCACACGGCTGCAATGCAATAGCTGTGGCTGATTATGTAATTGCTACGGTGGCCTCTCTTACAAAAAACAATTTACTGAGCGGGAAAAAAGCAGGGATAGTTGGTTTGGGCGCCGTAGGAACTCAGGTAGAAAAGAGATTAGCAAGGGCAGGATTCACAATTGAATGCTTTGATCCACTCAAAGCTAAAGCAACAAGAACCAAAAAATTCTGTGATATGGAAGCACTTTATTCTTGCGATTTACTTTGCATCCACGCAAATCTCCATGAAACATGGCCTTTCCCTAGTAAAAATTTGATCAATGCCGACTTTATTCGTCATCTAAAAGAAAAGGTAGTTATCATTAATGCTTCAAGGGGCGGGGTTGTCGTAGAAAAGGATTTGCTCAATCAAAGCAGTAAATCACTCATTTATTGCACAGATGTCTACTCAAACGAACCTTCAATCAATGAAGAAATTATTGATTTTGCTTATATTTGCACTCCGCATATCGCCGGCCATAGTATTGAGGCAAAAAAAAATGCGGTATTAAAGCTAAGCGAACAAATACATGCTTGCTATAGTTTTACCTCACCCTTTTTCCCTAACACTACTGAAATAACTTTTTTACCAATTAAGAAATCTTGGCAAGAATTTATACTCTCGATTTACAACCCTGTGGATGAAACAAACAGGATTAAACAAGCTAAAAATAAAAAAAACTGTTTTATGGATTTACGCAATCAACACACAACAAGACACGATTTTCTATACTATAATGCTCAGGGGTTAAACCAGTCCATTAAATCTTTATTAGGACAATAACCACCCAATATGCACAGGATGTGCATTTTTTTTCAGGGAGAGATTTACATGCGCATTAGTAGAGAAACATTACAGTTCAATTTTAACCAATGGCGTGGCGATTATCAGGCTCACAATGAAAACCCGTTTATTTTAACCGCTCTGCTCATTCATGATTTTTTACAGGGAATACATTTAAAGGCGATCCAACTTAAGTTAAGCGATCATAATTCTGAAGCTTTTAAATCATTTGATCTGTATGACAAAAGAGCTATCGGATCCTTATTATTGGGTAAATTACATATAGATGAATACCAAAAAAAGGTAAACCATTCTTCCAAAGAGTTTTCACTGTTAACTGATATTAAATCAATCTTGGCAGAACTATATCTTGATCACGGTAGCTTACCTAAGCAAAGCCACCTGGAAGCCTTAATCACCAATTACCTACGCTGGTTAAATCAAGCAATTCCTAATTCTGAAGTATATGATTTGGTTTTATCACTTTACACAATGCTGCGCATAACCTTTATTAATTTAAATAATGTGAATTTTGCTATGCGCATCTTCATTAGAACACAAGGATTTAAAGTAAATGACATTAAGGATGCAATTCAAAATGCGATGACGAAAACGGAAGAGTTTCTTTCGGTTATTGAAAATAGTAAAAGTACATGGGAAACCCCAAAAAATCAGGACAGCTCCCCTACACCGATGAGTCTCTCCGCCCACTTCAGAGATCAATCCCTAAGGGTAATTAATAGGCAAGACCCTCTACCAGAAAACATTGAACGGGTTTCTATTTTTTTAAAAAATACCCAAGTAAATCTTGCTGCGCTTCTCAAATTACGAAAACAACGAGAAATTCTTAGCGGCCAGTTTGAACACGCAAAAACATTGGAGTTTGCAGTATTAAGTAATGAACGCTTATTAACTGGAAGAAAATATGCTTTAGAATTAATTCAAGAAAATAGAGAAAGCTTTAAGTGTTTATTAAAAAATGCCAAACAAAAAGAGAGGGCGCAATGGCAGATATGGCTTATGGAGTTGCAATTCCCTTCCCCCATACGCAAAGTAGCGAACTCTTTTCAATATGCTTTGAGTTGGATTGGCAGTCTCCCTGCTTCTGTTTTCCGTATACTTGTGCCACATCATATTCAGGAAAGAATAAAAGAATTTGTTCCCTCCACATTTGATAGTGAATGCAAGCAACAGTTAATAGCGCTCGCAAAAAAACAATCACATAACTTAATAAGCAGAATAAAAGAAATTGATCATAAAATTGAATGTCAAATTCAAAGATTAGCAAATGGTAGTCAAGGTGCAAAATTATTATTGTATAAAGCGAATCCCCAAAAATTAATTGAATTATTCCACACAAATGCAGCAACCATTGAAGCTATTGAACACTTTGAATGTTTAAGTAAAAAGATACTTCATAATGAAGCCATATTGAAAAAAATTCGCGGTTTATACATATATGTGAATGCATTAATAGAAGAACATTCAAGTCTGTTGGTGAGTCTTTTAAACCTTCTGGAGCATTATTTAGGGGGATTTTTCAAGACGCAAAAAAGTGAAAAAGTAAAAGAATCGAAATTGATTCTTAATGAGTTATATGAGCTGGAAAGAGAATATACGACCAAACTCAACACTGATATTCGCGTTATAAAAGAAGATCCGGCCATTGAAGATAATATTAAAGGTATTTTCTCAAATTTATTAACAAATCCAGAGATAAAACCAGAACCCCGAATACGTCCGAGTGTAAAAAATATGCACTCTGCATTCCAATATATCCAAACCCGGTATCAAGTAATAAAAGAAAAATGTTGGGAGGAGAGGCCTGAAAACAAAGATTTTTTTGCTAAACCACTATAATCCTAAATAATTTATTCAGAGAATTGCAAAAATTATGGTATCTTACACTCCTTTAATGTAAAGGCAGATTAAGGCCTACATTAAAAAAAGTAGATTGTAGTTTAGTTAGGTGAGAACATGAAACAATATGTAATTGCTGCATTTTATAAGTTTATACCCCTTGATGATTACGAATCATTAAAAAATCCACTTTTAGCAGTAATGAAAGAAAATCGTATTTTAGGCACCGTTTTATTAGCCCATGAAGGCATTAATGGGAGTATTGCCGCTACACCCGAAGACATCATTGCATTTTATAATCATTTGCATGCAGACCCTCGCTTTTCTGACCTCGTTTTTAAAGAAACCTACGACGACATGATGCCTTTTGAAAAAGCAAAGGTAAAATTTAGAAAGGAAATTGTTACCTTGGGAGTTCCCGACGTCAATCCATTAAAATCTTGTGGGATTTATGTAAGTCCAGAAGAATGGAATACCCTCATTAATGATCCTGATGTAGTGGTTGTTGATACAAGAAACGATTATGAAGTAGAGCTGGGTACATTCAAAAATGCAATAGATCCTAAAACAGAGAACTTTCGCGACTTTCCCGAGTATGTAAAAAACAATCTCATGGATAAAAAAGATAAAAAAATTGCCATGTTTTGTACGGGCGGAATACGTTGTGAAAAATCAACTTCTTATTTGTTAAATTTAGGATTTAAAGAGGTATACCATTTACAAGGTGGAATTTTAAATTACTTGGCAACAATACCAGAAGCCCAATCATTATGGGAAGGACGTTGTTTTGTATTTGATGAAAGAATAGCTATAGAGAAGGTTTAGCCAAGATTTAAAGATGTGCAAGCAGTACATCTAAAAGGATAAGAGGGATCTATGTTAAGGATATGTAGTTATGGCATAGATAAGTATTGTTACAAAATTTATCTTTGAATATGCCAAAAAATAAACATTACGAGTGTTATCCGAAAGATTTCAACTCTGCAGAAAGTTATTATTGCGCTTTCCAAGCAATTCCTAAAGGGACTAATTCCCTCTCCCTCTTTGGAATTCAACTGGGATTGCTTGCTGAAGATGTTGCGTTAGACCTTTTTAATAACCTCTCACCTGAGATCAGAGAGCTTTCCTTGGCAAAAAATGGTTTTGGCGATCAGCCCGTTGCTCACCTGCAAAGAATTTTAAGTAATAGAAGAAGCATTGTTGGATTAGATATTTCCTGGAATAATCTGGGTAATCACAATGGACGCGATTTAAGTACTGCTTTAGCCGGTCTTTCCTGTCTCAACGAGCTCAATTTGGGCTGGAATGAGCTCTGCCTAATGGAAACACAAGACTTGGCCCTTTTTTTGGCTCAACTTAACGATAGTATTAATAAAGTCATTTTAGCCGGTAATAATTTAAGTAAGAAATCTGGTAGCGAATTAGCTACTATTATCTCCTCAATCAAAAGTGCCAAGATTTTAGACCTTAGCGAGAATGACTTAGGCAGTTTAATCGAGATTGATTTAGATCAAGCTTTTGCTGCCATAGGCTCTAATGTACAATTTTTAATATTTCGAGGAAATAATATAGGCACCCACACTCGAAATAACTTGGGCACTGTACTATCAAAGCTTCCACAAAATATTATCGCCCTAGACTTACAAGCTAATAATTTACCCTTCATCCCATTAGAAAACTTATCAAAATTCAAAAACAGCGCCCCATTTATTAAAGAAATATATTTAAGTAAAGAAGAACTGGAACGAATGCCTACTGAATCTTGGATGGCAACAAAAAATATTTTTCCCAATCTGGAAAGAATCTATTTAATAGATAATGCTCAGAAAATAACCACTTTGAATTTTAGAAAAAGAATAGAAATACTCGAAAAAGACAGCAATTATTCTATCTCTTTATCAAGGTAATGTTGGCCAAGCCAGGGATATTCCCAATGTTTGGGCCCTTGCGGCAATAACTATTTTCTCAATATTTCCTGATCGGAAAAATGAATTTTTTGTTTTCCTACTTCTTGATAATCCTCGTGCCCTTTGCCTGCAACTAAAATAATATCTTTTTCTCTTGCAATTTTAAGCGCATGAAGAATGGCGGCTTCTCTTTCTACAAATGATGTTACCTTCGCAGAATTAGTAATACCAGCGAGAATTTCTTCTATGATTTTTGCCGGATCTTCCGTTCTGGGATTATCACTAGTCACAATAATTACATCAGCGTATCGTTCAGCAATTTTAGCCATAATAGGCCTTTTGCTTTTATCACGATCACCTCCACACCCAAAAACTACAATTAACCGATCCATTTTTAATTGGTTTAAGGTAACTAAAGCATTTTCCAGAGCATCAGGCGTATGTGCATAATCGACCAAAGCTAAAGGTTTATTTAATACTCTTTCCATTCTCCCAGGGGAAGCATGAAGCTCTGGTAATATTTCTGCAACTGCTTTAGGTGCAAACCCCTCCGCCACCAAACTTGCAAAAACAGCTAAGGCATTGTAAATGTTAAACATCCCCAATAATTGAATTTGGGTCGGTAATTCTTCCTTTTGAGTTTTAATGACAAATTCACTACCATGCATACCCATTTGGCACCGAACTGCCCGGATAGTTCCTTTGGTCAGCCCATAACTAATTTTCTGGCAATGGCGCGGTAAATGCGCTGCCATTAAATCATGAAAGGAATCATCTTCATTAATTATCGCCGTATGAAGGGAGTCGTTCATAAAAAGTTTCGCTTTGGCAGCGGCATAGGCTTCCATGGTATGGTGATAATCCAGGTGCTCATGGCTTAAATTGGTAAAGATGGCTTGTTTAAAAAGAACCCCCTCAACTCTCCCCTGATCTAAAGCATGGGAAGAAACTTCCATACAAACTTGCGTAATGCCTTCTTTTTTAAACTGATAAAATATTTTTTGTAATAAAAGAGCATCCGGGGTCGTATTACCAATAGGTACAATGTTTCCAATTTTTCCTTGTCCCAGTGTCCCTATATAAGCTGCTTCCCTATTTAATAACCCATACGCTTGAGCTAAAAGATAAGCAATAGTAGTTTTACCGTTGGTTCCCGTTACCCCACAAACATTTAACTGACGTGAAGGATATTTATAATAGCGATTAGCAATTGCAGCGATTTTCCCAGATAATCCTGCGATTGGGATTAATGGTACATGAAACGTTAAAGAAGTAGGCAGATCTTGTGATTCATATGCAACCGCCGTAGCTCCGGCCTTAATTGCCGATTCAATAAATAGCCTCCCATCTGCTGCAGCTCCTGGGTATGCAAGAAATAACTCACCCGGTTCCACTTTTCGGCTATCGTTTTGAATACCGGTTATTTCAGTTTCTGCTAAAGGTTGATTAAGCCAAGGATTTAATAATTCGGCTAATTTCATTGTGGTCTCGTTGGGTTATCTGGTTGTACGTCGAGCATTCGTAGCGCAACCCCCATAACCTTTGAAAATAAAGGAGCTGCAACCGCACCTCCATAATATCCTAATTTGCTAGGCTCTTGAATAATCACTGCCACGATTAATCTTGGATTGGATACCGGAGCAATTCCAACAAAAGAAGCAATATGTCGATTCGCTTCATACCCCTGTTTTCCGGCAATACGCGCGGTTCCTGTTTTTCCTGCAATGCGATACCCTGGAACACGTGCTTGCTTTCCCGTTCCATCCGCCTCTACCACAGCCTCCATCATAGTTAGAACCTGATTGGCAGTTTCTGCTTTGATAACCTCGGAAGCTTCAACAGGTTTAGGGTAGTGTATTAATGAAATAGGGATTAATTTTCCTTGATTAGCAAAAATAAGGTAACTTTTAGCTAACTGTAAGGCCGTTACTGATAATCCATAGCCAAAACCAAGCGTGGCCTGAACAAAAGGATTCGCATCTTTAATATTAATCAGTGAACCTTCACTTTCTCCGGGATAACCACTCTCCGTCCTTTGCCCAATCCCGGCCCGAGTGTAAAGACCAATTAATTGCTCTGGTGGACTTGCTAAAACCATTTTGGTTACCCCAACGTTACTTGAACGCTGTAATACGCCGGTAACATCTAAAACGCCATAATTATGAATGTCCCTGATAATATGCCCGTGAACCAGCATTCTGCTTGGGTTAGTGTCAATAATAGTGTTTGGAGTAAACTGCCCACTTTCAAGCGCGCTTGCAATACTAAAAGGTTTAATAACCGATCCTGGCTCAAACGCATCAGTAATGGCTTTATTGCGATAACTATCTAAATCATAACGATTACGAACATTCGGATTAAAAGAAGGGGAATTGGCAATAGCCAATATTTCACCTGTTTGAGTATCTAATACCACCACCGAGCCAGATTTTGCTGCATACTTAGTAACCGTGTCTTGTAATTCATGGTATGCAAAATATTGGATCCTTCGATCAATACTAAGTTTTAGCTCATTTCCTGGCCGCGGTTCTTTTATTACACCCAGCTCTTCAATAACTTGCCCTAGGCGATCTTTAACGACTTTCTTTTTACCACTTTCACCCTTGAGCCACGTTTGATAAGCGAGCTCCATTCCTTCAATCCCGTTATCATCGACATTAGTAAAGCCCACTAATTGAGCTGTACACTCTCCTTGTGGGTAGTAACGTTTAAATTCTTGCTGAAAATTAAGTCCAGGGATATCCAAAGCTTCAATTTGCTTTGCCACCGTTGGCGGAACTTGCCGTTGCAAATAAATAAATTCGCGAGTTTTCGCGCTATCGATATGTTTCGTAATTTGTTGGGGGGTAGTTTTTAAGAGTTCTGCTAATTCTTTTAACTGTTTTTTGGAAGCGGTAAAAGTTTTAGGGTTAATCCATAAAGATTTTACTGGTGTGCTTACGGCTAAAGGAGCTCCTTCCCTATCGGTAATCATCCCGCGGTAAGCAGGTATATCAATAATACGTAAACTACGTGCGTCTCCTTGTCCTTGTAAAAATTGGCGATTTAAAACAGTCAAATCATGCATGCGCCAGATTAGTATTCCTAACAACAGCAAAAAAAAGCTTGCAACAACGAGTAGCCTTGCTTGGTGACCCTTAATTTTCATCGTAACCGTAAAATAAAAGCTTGTTTATCCGAAGGAATAACCATATGCAATTTTTCAGTTGCTAATTCTTGTACTCTCGCAGGCGTTGCCAAGCTTGCTTGCTCTAGCAATAATTGTCCCCACTGCAATTGTAATTGGTGGGTTTGTTGTTCAGCGCTTTGCAATTGACTAAAAGTTATCCTATGTAAATTGGTGATATAAATTACAGCAAGAGCGCTCAATAATACAGAAATAATTAAAATAATTTGCATACATAGCCGTTTGGACACACGTATTTGCGCCCAATGACCAGTAAAAAAATTACTTTGATTGATAACTTTAGCTGCAGCATTCATGCTATTTTTTCTCCTATTCTAAGTACTGCACTGCGCGCGCGAACGTTTTGGGAAATTTCTTGTTCGTTTGGTTTTATTGCTTTTCCAATACGACGAAAGTTGGTTTTTATATCTATATGTCTAACAGGAACTCCCGGGGGAATTTCGGGCCCTTTTTCTTGGGATCGCATAAAATCTTTTACAATACGATCTTCTAAAGAATGGAAACTAATAACTGCAAGTCGGCCACCTGCTTCTAAAACATCAAGGGACTGGTGCAAGCAGGCTTTTAAATCTTCCAACTCTTGATTGATAAAAATACGAATGGCTTGGAAGACGCGGGTTGCCGGATGTTTGTGCTTTTCCCACTTGGGGTTTGCTGCTTTTACAATTTCAGCAAGTTCCGCAGTGGTTTCTATGGACTTATTTTCGCGCTCTCTTGCAATCGCATTGGCAATCCGATTAGCAAACTTTTCTTCCCCGTACTCTTTAAACACAGAAGCCATTTCTTTAGCCTCAGCTTTATTTATCCATTGAGCCGCGGTGAAACCTTTGGTTTGATTCATACGCATATCCAAGGAACCGCTTTGCATAAAACTGAAACCTCTAGCTGCTTCATCTAACTGCGGAGAAGAAACGCCTAAATCGAGTAAAATACCATTAACTTTGCCAAATATTTCTAGTTTTTTGGCGATATTACCTATTTCCGCAAATGAACCATGTACGATTTGAAAACGCGGGTCTTTTGCGAATCGATTTCCAGCAAAAGCTATCGCTTGCTCGTCTTTATCAATTGCAATAAGACGGCCATTTTCATTTAAAGCATTAAGTATAGAGCGGCTATGGCCACCGCGGCCAAAGGTCCCATCAATATATATTCCATTGTCTTTTATTTCCAAAGCTTGGATTGATTCTTGCAATAAGACCGGAGAATGTGCGGTCATAATTAATTTTCCATAATTGAAGACGTTAGATGAAACACGGGATGTGTTATGTTACGAAAAGGTAAACATGCCAAATCCACTTTACTCTCCTATTAAAGAGAAAATGTTTTCATCTCGTCAGGTAGTCCATCTTCTCGAGACGCTTCTTCTTCTAGCCACCTTTCACGTCGGGACTGCCATAAACCTTCGTCCCAAACCTCAAATTTATTTCCTTGCCCAATAAGCACCACTTTTTTATCTAACTTTGCATGCTCACGCAGCAAAGGAGGTAATAAAACCCTGCCATTACTATCTACTTCCACATCCGTCGCATGCCCGATGAGCAAGCGCTGAATACGGCGAGCAGCAGCATTAAAACTTGGCAAGCGCTGAAGATTGTCTTCGATTACTTGCCAAGCTCTGGCAGGGTAGAGCAGCAAACATGTTTCCTCAGTATCAATGGTCACTACAAGAGAAGCATGGTCATTACCTAAAGCCTCACGATACCGTGTGGGCACGGCAAATCGACCTTTAGCATCCAATGTAATTGCATTAATCCCACGAAACATGATTTTAAATCAGGGAATCTCTTCCCACTTTTCTCCACTTTTTTAACATTTTAACCCACTTTATTACACTATAGAAACACATTTTTACAATCGTCAAGGAAAAAACCCATTTTTTTTGAAATAATTGGAAAATTTGTTTATGAAGAAATCATTTTGTTCAGATATAAGGTTTTCAGATAATCGAGATATGTTGTAATAAAGGCAAGGTGGCGTCGAAGCCATCGCGTAAACCCGAAGGACTGTTCGACCTCGGCGCCACCTACACTTATTTTGAAAAGGCTAGAAATAGCTCATCTTATGGAAGGAAGAAATCTAATTCATCTCAATAGCTAGCTTAATTCCTTGCAATACTAAATCAGGAACCAAGTAATCATAAATTTTCTGATTTTCAAACAACGAAGCAAAACCTCCTGTAGCAAGAACTAATGGTTCTTGATCTGAGAAAGTTTCCTTTTTGATGCGGCTGATAAGTTCTCGGCACGCACCTAAAGCCCCATAGAAAATACCGGATTGAATACTTTCAATGGTAGAACGTCCAATAATATGATCTACCTTAACAATCTCCACCGGAGGTAGCTTGGCAGTATTTTTTGCCAAGGCATCCGCTGCGAGCCTGACACCCGGTAATATCACCCCACCTAAGTAAAATTTTTGAGCATTAATGGCACAAAATGTGGTGGCGGTACCAAAATCAATAATAATTAAATTCTTATTGGGATAAATGTGGGTTCCCGCAATAGCGTTTGCAATACGATCCGCCCCTACTTCTATCGGGTTACGGTATTTGATATTTAACCCGGTTTTAACCCCCGCTTGTAAAAAAAAGGGCTCTACAGAGAAATATTTTAAACAGGCTGAACGAAGCGAATAATCCAGTTGAGGAACAACAGAGCATATAGCAATTTTCTTTATAGCGTCAGGAGAACACCCATTTTCCCGCAATACACTTTTTAAAAAAATTCCAAACTCATCCGAGGTACTCACTTTAGAGGTATGCCGAAAACGTAAACGAATCTCTTCTCCCTCAAACACACCACCATAAATATGGGAGTTTCCCACATCCAGACAAAGCATCATAAGACTTCTCTCTTGAAAAAATTAAGTCATGCTACGATTTGTTTTTAACATTGGCAAGGCTAAGAACTTCATCACCCTATTAAACGCCAAATAGCGGTGAAAATATATTTTTAGCAGGAAGGATAGTAGGTTATTAAAGAAACCAAACTTAATACTAGTCTAATCTTTCTATCAAATAAAAGTCGGTCGATAAGCCGGGTTCTGTCGTGGACAATCATTCATCTGGGACAAATGTCACCATTTGCCTCAAGCGACCTACCCGGATCCCGCATGGGCCATGCGTATGAATAAATCATTGGATCCCTATTTGGTCTTGCTCCGAGTGGGGTTTTCCCTGCCACGTTTGTTACCAAACGCGCGGTGCGCTCTTACCGCACCTTTTCACCCTTACCTCTAATGAGGCGGTATATTTTCTGTGGCACTTTCCGTAGACTCACGTCTCCCAGGCGTTACCTGGCACTTTGCCCTCTGGAGCCCGGACTTTCCTCCTTTTGCCTTAGCAAAAAGCGATTGTCTGACCGACTGGTGTTAAGAATAGCAAAGTGCTTAGCAAAAAACCAGAATTAAAGGTCGCGGGTACCAATAAATTCGTCATCAAAATAACGCTTTAGCTTCGTGCGCAATGTACCGCGGCTTACGCCTAATACACGAGCTGCTTTTGATTGATTGTAACGCGTCAGCTCCATTACCGTGCGGAAAAGAGGCGCTTCTACTTCTTCGACGATTAATTGGTATAAGTTCAAATTTGCATCTTTGCTGTTTACTGCAGTGAGATACTTTTTAACGGCGCTAATCACTTGGAGTGATAAAGCTTCGCTCGTCTGTTGAACATCTTGCATTACTGCACTCATTTGTTTCTCCACTTATATTTTAAATAGTTGAAAGCCTCCCAAAAGTATTTTGCGAGAGCATCATGGGCTATATAGTATCAAATATCTCAAAGAGTGTAAATATTGTTTTATTGATACTCATTTATTAAGGGAAGCTTAAGAAAATTTCAGATGAAATATCAATCGTTTTGAATATAATAAAAACACAAAATAATATTCATGTTTACTTTCTATCAATTGCGGTGCATTATTAATCAGATAGTAAAATAATGCAAATTACGTCATAGTAATCTAATAATTGTTTAATTTCTTTAAAAAGGTTTACTAATGCTTAGAAGTTTACGTCGAGAAAGACCCGGGGAAATTGATATCCAAGAGGTTTATGAAACGCTGGAAAAAATTATTTCCAAATATACTCATGAGTATAATTTTTTTCATCGCAAAGCCAGAGCGACCCCAAGTAGTAATTCGCCTAAAAAACAGCAAGCCGAAGAAGAGCGATGTTCAGCTTCGGCCGTGATTATGCGAGCCTATCGAAGAGGAACACTGGAGTGGTACATTAGAAGAATTTTTCAACATGCTAAAGAGGACGCGTATCACGGCTTAAGCATTGAAGAGATCGCAGAAATAATTTGCAAGAGGGAGCTTGAGGAAATAGGTAAAGAACGCAAAACCCTAGAGACTATGTTGCAAGGGGTAGAGGAAATACTTCAAACCTCCCTTTCCGATGAGCAACGAGAAGAATTTAGCTCATTTTATAATACTAAAAAAGCACATGATGAAAAATTAGAAGCAAGATTTAATGAATTAACTGATTTTCCAACATTTTTTAGCTCTTTGTGCTCCTACATGAGCCGAGTTTTAAAGTGCCGTATAGAAGAGCCAGCAGCAGCGGCTGCTGCTCCAATGTCGGGGTACGGAGGAAGTTAATTGTAATTGACAGGTGGTCCAGCTATCTTTTTGGTGGGCCTGCTCATCAGCCTACTTCAATTGCAAACTTTAATTAACAGGTCACCGTAGGGAAGTATTACCCCACGGTAAAACTTTCCCCACAACCACATTGGCCTGTTTGATTAGGATTATTAAATACAAATTTAGTATTCAGTCCTTGTTTGACATAATCCACCATCATTCCTTGCAGGTATGGATAGCTATTTTTATCTATACACAATAAATAATCATTTGCTAAAGCACTAACGATATCTTTATCCGAAGGTTCTGCTACATACTCTACTACATAAGACAAACCTGAACAGCCTGTTTTTTTCACAGACAAACGGATTCCCTTGCCGCCTTGTTTTTGCAAATAACTTGCAATATATTTTAAAGCCGATTCGGTAAAAACAATTTCTTTTTTGCTACTGTTTACTTGAATAACATCTGACATGTACATTTCCGACAAAATATTAATTGTAGTATACACCAGGATTTTATGGATAGGAAAAATAGACGCCGTTTACTCATTATTATAACTCGTTAAATTGTCGAGTCTTTGGCATCAACTTCCAGACATTTCCCGCAATTTCGGTATTTCCTGATTGATGATTTGAATGGCTCTGTCTATATCTTCTTCAGTTGTAAAACGTCCAATGGCTATACGAATAGAACTGTGGGCATCTTCTTCACTAAGCCCAATGGCCTGTAACACATAAGAAGCTTTTAAAACCGCAGAAGAACAAGCAGACAAAGTTGAAATAGCCAAATCCTTTAAAGCAATTAATATATCTTCACCGGCTAGCCCTTTAAATGTAATATTTAAATTGCCAGCAACGCGCTGCTCTTCACTACCATTTAAGTAAGTAAAAGGTAAATGTTTTATTCCATGCCATAATTTTCTGCGCAATTTTAAAATTCTTGCTTGCTCTTGCTCTCGTTCTTTCTCGGCAATAAAAAAGGCTTCCCCCATTCCTACAATTTGATGTGTAGCCAAGGTTCCAGCCCGTAAACCACCTTCTTGCCCACCTCCATAACTAAGAGGGCTAAGACGCGTACGCGGTTTTTGCCGTACGAATAAGCCTCCCACTCCTTTAGGACCATAATTTTTATGGGCAGAGAATGACATTAAGTTCACTGCCAAATCTCTAACCCTTATAGGTAATTTTCCGATACTTTGGGCTGCATCTACATGAAAGACAACCCCTTTATCTTTTAAATACTCACCAATAGCTTGAATATCTTGAATCACCCCAATTTCATTATTCACGTGCATTACTGAAACTAAAATGGTGTCAGGACGTACTGCCTTTTTTAGCTCTTCGAAACTAATTAATCCATCTTCTAGTGGTTTTAAATAAGTAACCGTAAAATTTTCTCGTTCTAATTGTTTAAAACTATCTAGTACGGCTTTATGTTCAGTAGATACGGTAATCACATGCTTCCCTTTGCGCTGGTAAAATCGCGCACTACCGAGAATGGCTAGATTGATAGCTTCTGTTGCTCCAGAGGTAAACACAATCTCTTCAGGGCTGGCCCCTATTACATCGGCTACCTGCTGGCGAGCACGCGCTACTGCTTCTGCGGCTTTTAAGCCATATTCATGGGTAACTGAGGCGGCATTACCGAAGATACCATCAGGCCCCATATATTGAATCATCTTTTGAATCACACGAGGATCTACAGGAGTAGTGGCCATGTAATCGAAATATATAGGCCGTTTTACCATCTATTCGTCTCTCTTTTTTAACTGCAAGCAATATTGAACCTGGCTCAATATCCCGCGCAAAATATTCACTTCTATCTTTTCCAGCTTAGCTCGGTTGAATAAACGGCGCAAACGCTGGATTAATTTTTTTGGGTTACTTGGTTTTAAAAAACCAATTTCTAATAGGACTTCCTGTAAATGCCTATGAAATTGCTCTATTTCATCCAGCGTGGCTTTTTCTGACTTATTAGTTGCAACGTTAATTTCCGGGTTTAAACACTTCATGCGTATTTCATAAGCAATAATTTGAACTGCCTGTGATAAATTTAAAGAGCTGTATTCGGGATTACTGGGGATATTGATATGGTACTGGCATTGGAGAAGTTCTTCATTGGTTAATCCTGCATGCTCCCTACCAAAAACTATCGCAACGGTGGAATTATTTTTTTGTTCCGCAATAAAACTTGCCGCTTGGGATGGAGTAAACCCCGGCAAACCAATTTCTCGTGCTCTCGCACTAGTTGCTAATGCTATTTCACAATCTTTTAGAGCTTCCGAGAGCGAGGGAACAACTTTTGCAGCATGTAAAATATCTTCGGCACCTGCAGCCATTTCATATGCTTTTAAATGAGGAAACATTTTAGGGGCCACTAAATAAAGATCGCTAAGGCCCATAGTTTTCATAGCGCGGGCGGTTGACCCTATATTTCCAGGATGGGTGGTTGCGATAAGAATAATGCGAATATTGGAGAGGTTCATTGCTATTTTTATGCTCGTATAGGTTCATAATGAAGACCCAACATTTGCCTTTTCCAAGCCTTGTTTTGCCTTCCGCATCAACTTATATGATAAGAAATTTTTTATCAACGTAAAACAAAAACTCTTCTACCATGTTATAATCCTGGATCCATTACCCGATCATTAAAATAAGAACCACACTATGCAACCATTGTTGAATATTGCCCTTGCTGCTGCTCGGCAAGCAGGAGACTTGATAGTTCGTCACATTGACCAAATTGAAAGGGTCAAAGTTACAGCCAAAAGCAAAGAAGAATATTTTAGCGAAGTGGATATTAAAGCGGAACAAAGTATTATTCATGCTATTCACAAAGCGTATCCAGATCATGGAATTATTGCGGAAGAAAGTGGCTCTTATAATGAAGAGGCTGAAACTGTCTGGATTATTGACCCTTTGGACGGCACCACCAATTTTTTACATAGTTTTCCATACTTTGCTGTCTCTATAGCTATTCGCGTAAAAAATCGTATAGAACATGGGGTGGTATATGATCCTGTTCGCCATGAAGCTTTTACAGCAAGCCGTGGCTATGGAGCCCGTTTAAATGATCGTCGCATACGTGTTTCGAAACAAACCCAATTAAGTGCTGCTTTATTAGGAACGGGGTTCCCCATAAAAAATGTCCAGGTAGCACAACGTTTTTTACCTACTTTGGAAGCATTAGTAGGCAAATGTGCCGGCATTCGCCGTACAGGTGCCGCCGCATTAGATTTAGCCTATGTAGCCAGTGGCCGTCTTGATGGTTTCTGGGAGCTGGGTCTTCGTCCCTGGGATATTGCCGCGGGTGCCTTGTTGATTCAGGAAGCTGGCGGTTTTATTAGCGACACCCAGGGTGGTGAGAATTATATCAAAAATGGTGATGTAGTAGCCGGAACACCTAAAGTGTTTAAATCCTTATTGCAGACCTTGCAACCCGCTGTATGAAGTTACCTCCAAACATTTCTGTAAACCAGGCCAGCAAATCCAGAGCTGGCGCTTCTAACAGGTTTCATTCTAAAGTACTAAAGCAGCGTTGGGCCTGCCGGCCCACCCGCATTAATACCTGTAATGGTCCGGCTTATAAGGGCCATTAACATCTACACCTATGTATTCCGCTTGTTCGTTTGTCAACCGAGTTAAGGTCGCACCTATTCTTGCCAAATGCAGTCGAGCTACTTTTTCATCAAGTTGCTTGGGTAAAACATACACTTGGTGTTGATAGTTCCCACTATTTTTAAATAACTCAATTTGTGCCAAAACCTGGTTGCTAAAAGAGGTAGACATCACGAAGCTTGGGTGTCCTGTGGCACAACCCAGGTTCACTAAACGCCCTTCAGCCAAGATAATCAAGCGCTTGCCATCTGGAAATATCACATGATCAACTTGAGGTTTTATATTTTCCCATTGATATTTTTTAAGACTTTGTATATCAATTTCAGAATCAAAATGACCAATATTGCAGAGAATGGCCTGGTTTTTCATACGTTGCATATGCGCATGCGTAACTACATGGTAGTTTCCAGTCGCTGTGACTACAATATCTACTTGGTCAGCTACATCATCTAAGGTAACCACTCTGTATCCTTCCATGGCTGCTTGTAGTGCACAAATAGGATCAATTTCAGCAATATAAACCGTAGCTCCCTGACCGCGTAATGCTTGAGCACAGCCTTTACCTACATCCCCATAACCTAAGATTAATACCACTTTCCCGGCGATCATTACGTCTGTCGCCCGTTTAATACCATCCAGTAAGGATTCCCGACAACCGTAAAGATTATCAAATTTAGACTTGGTAACGGAGTCATTTACATTAATGGCGGGCATTTTTAGTTGATTATTTTTAGCCATATCATAGAGTCTTGCTACGCCTGTGGTGGTTTCTTCAGAAACCCCTCTAATTTCAGCTAATAAATGAGGATATTTTTGGTGTAGAATTTGGGTTAAATCACCCCCATCATCTAATAATAAATTAGGTACCCATCCATTAGGCCCTTGAATGGTTTGTTCCACACACCACCAATATTCTTCCTCTGATTCACCTTTCCAGGCAAAAACAGGTACGCCCGCGGCTGCAATTGCTGCTGCCGCATGGTCTTGTGTAGAGAAAATGTTGCAAGATGACCAACGAACCTCTGCACCTAAAGCAGTAAGAGTTTCAATAAGAACAGCAGTTTGGATGGTCATATGTAAACATCCGGCAATACGTGCCCCCTTTAAGGGTTGAGAAGGTGAAAATTCCTCCCTAAGAGACATAAGACCCGGCATTTCTGTTTCGGCAATGGCGATTTCTTTTCGTCCCCAATCTGCCAAAGATAAATCCGCTACTTTATAGTCGGTTTGTTTATTATTTAAAATTTCTGCAACATTCATTATTAAATCCTATAAAGCGGTTTCTAATTCATTCACTTTGTCCAAGCGTTCCCAAGGAAGATTCTCACGACCGTAATGCCCATAAGACGCAGTTTGTCTGTAAATAGGTCTTAACAATTGATGATGGTCAATAATTCCTTGAGGAGTTAAGTCAAAGTGTTGTTGAATTAATTTAATGATAGTCTGGTCATCAAGTCTCCCGGTACCAAATGTTTCCACATAGATAGAAGTAGGCTCTGCCACACCTATTGCATAGGAAACTTGAATTTCGCATTTATCTGCAATACCAGCGGCCACAATATTTTTCGCAACATGTCTTGCAGCATAAGCTCCGGAGCGATCTACCTTAGAGGGATCTTTACCTGAAAAACAACCACCTCCATGCCGTGCCATACCACCATAGGTATCAACGATAATTTTTCGGCCAGTTAAACCACAATCTCCTAAAGGTCCCCCAATTACAAAACGCCCAGTAGGGTTTATAAAGAAACGGGTGTCTTTCAGCAGCCACTCTTCTGGCAATACTGCTTTAATAATTTCTTCGCGAACCGCTTCTTCTAAATCAGCATGTTTAATATCTGGGGTGTGCTGCGTGGAAAAGACTACCGTATTAACCGAGACCGGCTTTCCATCCACATAATTAAGGGTGAGCTGACATTTAGCATCAGGCCTTAACCAGGGGAGAACCTGTTGTTTTCGCAAACTCGCTTGTTTCATCATTAAACGATGAGAGTAGGCTATGGGAGCGGGCATCAAAACATCAGTTTCCCGGCATGCATAGCCAAACATCATTCCTTGATCGCCTGCACCAAGTGTTTGTCTTTCTTTATTATCCACGCCTTGAGCAATATCAGGGGATTGTTTACCAATTGCGGACAAGACAGCACATGAAGCCCAATCAAAACCCATTTCAGAGCTGTTATAGCCTATATCTTTAATAACTTCGCGGGTAATCTCTTCTACATCTACCCAGGCGCTGGTCGATAATTCACCGCCTACCAGAACCATTCCGGTTTTTACAAACGTTTCACAAGCCACACGGGCATGTGGGTCTTGTTTTATAATTTCATCTAAAATGGCATCAGATATTTGATCCGCTATTTTATCTGGATGGCCTTCAGAAACTGATTCTGAAGTAAAAACATGGGAATTATTCACAAAAGCTCCTCTTTTTTATGAATGCGACCTTTCGGCCATGGATTGTATAAATTGCTCAAAAATACCTTCGATATCATGCGGTCCTGGCGCTGCTTCAGGGTGACCTTGAAAAGCAAAAACCGGCTTTTCTTTATGTTGTATACCTTGTAATGATTGGTCGAACAACGAACGATGCGTTATTTGTAACGTATCTGGTAGCGATTCCTCTGCAATAGTAAAACCATGATTTTGGCTAGTAATAAAAACACGACGCGAACCCCTTACTTCTTGTACCGGATGATTTGCGCCATGATGGCCAAATTTCATTTTGGTCGTTCTAGCCCCACATGCTAAACCAATTAATTGAAAACCTAAACAAATTCCAAATAAAGGGATATCTTTTTTCAGGAATTCTTTAATAGCTGCAATTGCGTAGTCACAGGCCTTGGGGTCGCCAGGACCATTTGCTAATAAAATTCCGTCAGGATTGTATGACAGAGCTTGCTCTGCGGTAGTGTTTGCTGGAACTAACGTAATATGACAACCCAAGTCAAATAAAATACGCAATATGCTGTGTTTTATTCCAAAATCATACGCTACCACATTGTACTTTAAAGGATTAGAATGCAGCGCCCACTCACCTCTACCTTCATGCCAGCGTTCGACTGTTTGTCTAGAAACAACTTTTGCCAAATCTAAATTATTAAGGCCGGAAAAAGACTTTGCTAATTTTAACGCTTTTTCTACATTTACTTCAGTACTAATGCAAGCGTTAATAGCCCCTTTTTCACGTAAAAGCAGCGTTAATTGTCGGGTATCCACTCCAGCTATCGCCACCACCCCATGTTTTATCAACCAGTCCGGTAGTGATTGTTCCGAACGGTAATTACTAGGCACAATCGTACATTCGCGCATAACCATACCACTTGCCCATATGCGTGAGGATTCCATATCTTCAAGATTGCAACCCGTGTTCCCCACATGAGCTGTAGTTAAAAGAACAATTTGACGGGCATAGGAGGGATCAGTCATCATTTCTTGATAACCAGTCATCGCCGTATTAAAAACCAGTTCGCCTACGCAATGCCCTTCTGCACCAACAGAAATACCTTCAAATGTGGTTCCATCTGCAAGTACCAGGATGGCAGGTTTTCGTAACATGTGAGCCCTGAAAATTTCAAAATGTTCAATTGTAGCGTAGTCTAGGTATAGATGGAATTAATTATAAAGGTTTGTTTTAATTCGAATTAAGGTATGCAGCCCATAACATGTGATCAGGCAAGCGTATGTGAACATCCGAGCTACGCGCGTTAGAATTGGAAAATTTTTATTTTTCGTGGAAATACACTAAAAATTCTCCGCTTGCTAACGTTCGCCGCTGTGAACTGGTAGTTTATTAATTAAATTTCATATCCTCAAAAAACTTTTTCACCCCTGCAAACCATGTGCTTGAACGAGGAGAATGTTTATTAGCTTCTAACGACTCTTCTAATTTCGTTAGCAACTCTTGTTGTTCTCGGGATAAATTTATCGGTGTTTCTACTACTACCTTACAAAGAAGATCGCCTGTTCCATATCCATGTACAGATTTCATCCCTTTTCCACGGAGTCGAAAAGATTTCCCCGTCTGCGTTTCCGCAGGAATTTTTAAAGTAACCCTACCCTCTAAAGTAGGCACCTCAATAGAACCACCTATGGCTGCTGTGGTAAAACTGATAGGAACTTCACAATGCAAATCATTTTCATGACGCTCAAATATCCCGTGAGGGAGGACAGAAACTTGAACATATAAATCGCCCGGAGGACCTCCATAGATTCCGGCTTCGCCTTCTCCGCTTAAGCGCACTCTATCCCCATTATCTACCCCGGCAGGAATCTTAACCGTTAGCTTTTTCGAGTCATGCACTCTGCCTTGACCATGACAGTTAGAACAAGGGTCAGTAATGACTTTACCCTCTCCACGACACGTGGGACAGGTTTGCTGTATAGAAAAAAAGCCCTGTTGAATTCGAACCTGTCCAATTCCACTGCATGTTTCACAATTCTTGGGTTGGGTGCCTTTTTTAGCCCCTGAGCCTTCACACAATTTACACTGCACATGACGGGGAACATTAATTTCCACTTGCTTACCTATAGCAGCCTCCTCTAAAGTCATCTGCACATTCATCTGCAAGTCGGACCCACGTTGAGACCTTGAGCGTTGCTGTCTTCGTCCGCCTGAGAAAATGTTCTCAAAAATATCTTCAAAGACATCACCAAACCCACCAAAACCACCGGGCCCTCCACCCATATGCCCCTCTACACCGGCATGACCAAATTGATCATAAGCTGCTTTTTTCTGAGGGTCAGACAAAATAGCATAGGCTTTTTGTATTTCTTTAAATTTGTCTTCCGCTGCCTCATCGTTGGGGTTACGGTCTGGATGGTACTTCATGGCTAATTTCCGATAGGCTTTTTTAATTTCGGCCTCGGAAGCATTTCGGCTTACGCCAAGAAGTTCGTAATAATCGTGTTGCATTTAAAACTCACATTGTACATAAAATATTATTCGGAGCCGCGACCGTTAGGGCGCGAAGTTTTGTTTGTCCGCGCCCAAACCGTTTACTTCTTATCTTCATCAACTTCTTCAAATTCAGCATCCACTACGCCTTCATCTGCTTTAGAAGAAGATTGTTCAGCTTGCTGTTCGGGTTGTGCTTGTCCTTCAGCAGATTTTTTAGCATATACTCGCTCTGCCATTTTTCCAGATGCATTACTGAGCACTTTTAACTTGTCTTCAATTTGAATTTTGTCGTTGCTCTTGGTTGCTTCTTTCAAATCAGCAATCGCTGTTTCTATTTCCTTTTTCTCTTCTTCCGTTAATTCACCAGCTAAATCTTTTAAGGATTTCTCACTGGTATGAATTAAGTTATCAGCTTGGTTGCGCACATCTGCCAGCTCTTTAAATTTCTTATCTTCTTCAGCGTGCGATTGGGCGTCTTTTACCATATTTTGAATTTCTTCTTCACTTAATCCACTGGACGCTTTAATTACAATTGATTGCGCTTTGCCGGTTGCTTTGTCTCTGGCAGAAACATTCAGAATTCCGTTCGCGTCAATATCAAACGTTACTTCAATTTGTGGTACGCCACGTGGAGCTGAAGGAATGTCTGACAAGTCAAAACGACCTAATGATTTATTTGCGGAGGCTTGTTCACGTTCACCTTGTAATACATGAACAGTTACCGCAGTTTGGTTATCATCAGCTGTTGAAAATACTTGAGTTGCTTTAGTTGGAATAGTGGTATTTTTTTCAATAAGCTTGGTCATGACCCCGCCCAAAGTTTCAATACCTAAGGAAAGTGGGGTTACGTCTAATAAAAGAATATCTTTTACTTCCCCGGACAATACCGCTCCTTGAATGGCAGCTCCTACAGCTACTGCTTCATCAGGATTCACGTCTTTACGTGGCTCTTTACCAAAAAACTCTTGTACTGTTTTTTGTACTAAAGGCATACGAGTCTGACCGCCCACAAGAATAACTTCATTGATTTTATTCACAGTTAGACCAGCATCTTTTAAAGCAGTTTGACAAGGTGCAATAGTTCTTTCTACCAATTTTTCTACCAAGGACTCTAACTTGGCACGAGTCAATTTAATATTAAGATGTTTTGGACCTGAAGCATCTGCGGTGATGTAGGGAAGATTTACATCCGTTTGTTGGGCAGACGACAGTTCAATCTTTGCTTTCTCAGCCGCTTCTTTTAATCTTTGTAAAGCAAGCGGATCACTATGCAGATCAATACCGCTGTCTTTCTTAAATTCACTTGCTAAATACTCAATAAGCGCCAAGTCAAAGTCTTCACCACCGAGGAAGGTATCACCATTAGTTGCCAAGACTTCAAACTGGTGCTCGCCATCCACTTCGGCAATTTCAATAATAGAAATATCAAAGGTACCGCCTCCCAAGTCATAAACGGCAATTACGGAGTCGCCTCTTTTCTTATCCATTCCATAAGCAAGCGCTGCGGCAGTTGGCTCATTGATAATACGCTTTACTTCAAGGCCTGCAATTCTCCCTGCATCTTTTGTTGCTTGTCTTTGCGAATCATTAAAGTAAGCAGGTACAGTAATAACGGCTTCTTTTACTTCTTCACCCAAATAATCTTCTGCTGTTTTTTTCATTTTACGTAAAACTTCTGCAGAAATTTGCGGAGGGGCTTTGTCTTCATCTTTCACACGTACCCAAGCATCACCATTCGGAGCTTTAACGATTTTATAGGGCACCATTTTAATATCTTTCTGAACAATTGGATCATCAAATTTACGACCAATCAAACGCTTAATCGCAAATAAAGTTTTATCAGGATTGGTTACCGCTTGTCTTTTCGCAGCTTGTCCAACAAGAATTTCATCATTATCAGTAAAAGCTACAATAGAAGGAGTAATTCTATGGCCTTCACTATTTTCAATTACGCGGGGTTTATCTCCTTCCATAATTGCCACGCAAGAGTTTGTAGTTCCTAAGTCAATACCAATAATCTTTGCCATTATTTTTCTGCTCCGAAATAAAATTATTATTTAGCAATATCTCACATATGGGGTCTGTTTAAAAAAAATCAACCTTTCTGTTAGTTTCCTTTAGCCACAATAACGCGTGCTGGTCGAATAACGCGATCATTTAAGGTATATCCTTTTTGGAAAACATTAACTATCGTATTTGCTTCAACACCAGGAATCTCTTGCATTGACATTGCTTCATGTAATTGCGGGTTGAACGCCTCGCCCTCAGGATTAATTTGCTTGATGTCAAACCGTTGCAAAACATCCAGAAATAACTTCATGGTTAACTCCAAACCCTCTTGCATATTAGAGTCGTCTTGTTTTTCAGCAACCTGTAAAGCTTGTTCCAAGCTGTCGATAACCGGCAACAAGGAAGAAACAAAGCGTTCTAACCCATAGCGGTGGGCATTACTGACCTCACGTTCTGCACGACGACGTACATTATCTAATTCAGCCATAGCCCGCACGGATTTTTCCCAGTTTTCATGGGCTTTTTGTTCAGCAAGAGTCAATTTCTCTTCTAAGGAGGCATAGGAAGGATGCTCTAAAGCCCCTTCTTCTGGCTCCAACTCTTCGTCTTCTTCATCTAAAAGCTCATCTACTTCTTGTTCTTCCTTAGTAAGTGCCTCTTCTTGAAATTTTTTCCAATCTTTGTGTTTTTTCTCGCTCATAGAAAACTCCAGAATTTATTGGTTGTTTATGTGGGGATGAACAACAAAAAATCAAGCCTGTAAATATAAATAAATGTTTTGGGTAACAAAGCCAAATATCCTCTTTACTCACGAATGTTGACTAACCTACACTTGCAGGATTAAGTAGATCATTGCATACTTGCGATTTTATGCAAATTGGTCGTTAACAATGCAAAACTGGTCTTTAACTTCCTGGACGAATTATAGATATGAACAAGCAGCTTCTTATCCTGATGAAAGCCAGCTATTACGTATTGTTAATCAGTTAAGCTCCCTCCCCCCATTGGTTAGTGCAGGAGAAATAAATAACCTGAAAGCAGCCATTGCAAAAGCTGGCCGCGATGAAGCTTTTATTTTGCAAGGGGGTGATTGTGCAGAGTCATTTTCTGAATGCCGCGCAGAAACTATTAGTAATAAATTAAAAATTATTTTACAAATGAGCTTGGTGTTAATTCATGGCATGCGTAAGCCCATTGTTAGGGTCGGTCGCATAGCAGGCCAATACGCAAAACCCCGTTCTTCTAATTTTGAAACCATTGATGGGGTCACTCTGCCAAGCTACAGGGGCGATTTAGTTAATTCTCCCGCATTCAATGAGCAAGCACGTACTCCTAACCCCAAGTTAATGCTACAAGGTTACAGCTGTGCTGCGATGACTTTAAATTATATTCGTGCACTTCTATCAGGTGGATTTGCCAGTCTTCATCATCCGCAACGTTGGGATTTAAGTTTTGTCGAGCACTCTTCCCAAGCAAAAGAGTATAACGCCATAGTACATTCTATTGCCGACTCCCTCGAATTTTTAAAAGCGATTGATGGATTGCGCAGTAGTAATTTAAGTAATGTTGATTTTTATACATCGCATGAAGCATTGAATTTACATTATGAGCAAGCACTTACCCGTAAATCTTCAGATGGCCTCTGGTATAATTTTTCAACTCATTTACCCTGGATTGGAATGCGCACCGCTAAACTAGATAGCGCCCATGTTGAATTCCTTAGAGGTATCCAAAACCCGGTGGGAGTCAAGGTAGGACCTAGTGCCACTATAGAGTGGGTAAAAGATATTGTAAAAAAATTAAATCCTCAAAAAGAAGAGGGGAAGATTGTTTTAATTAGTCGAATGGGAGCAGATAGTATAGAAAAACTTTTACCCCCCTTAATCAAAGCAGTTCAATCTACCACAATTCCCGTTACCTGGTCTTGTGATCCCATGCATGGTAATACGGAAACTACGGACTCAGGGATAAAAACACGTCATTTTGATAATATATTATCAGAGCTGAAACAAGCAGTGGAGATCCATCATAAAATGGATAGTTGCTTAGGCGGGGTACACTTTGAGTTAACCGGTGAAAATGTTACCGAATGCATCGGGGGAGCAAGAGGACTTTCTGAGGAAGATTTGGAAAATGCTTATTGCTCATTGGTAGACCCCCGTCTTAATTACGAGCAGTCTTTAGAAATGGCATTACAGTTAAGCAAAGAATTTATTTCGCAATCTGCAAAATAATTTATTTCACATTCGAGCAATGGGCCCATTAAGATGAGCCCCTATCATAATTATTCTCTTCTATACTTCATATAAATTACCCAATTCAAAGATTATGAATAAAGAAATAAAGATCCCTTTAGTTCTTTTAGGGTTGAATACCAGCTCTTATTTAATCAACTATTCGCTAAATGTTATCTTAGCTCGTCATTTATCTGCACATATTTATGGGGATTACAGCGTCGCCATCAAAGTGCTAACCATTATGGTTGAATTGGCATTATTTGGCACACAGGTAGGAACTAAAAGATTTTTAGCGAAATATTTAGATTTAAATCGTAGAGAAGAGGCACTTAACTATCTTGCCTGGAACACCAAACTCCTTTCAGTCACTTTCTTCATTTCAATAATTATTGCTTTAACGACTTTTATAATAATGAACTACCTGCACTATCTTGGCATTAAACATATTGAGGATTATCACTTAGCAGCCTATACCTTATGGTTAGTCCCTTTTTTTGCGCTGGTTATAGCTCTAAGTAGCCTGCTATTACTTTCGGAGCGTATTTATTTTTCCGCGATGGTAACTGATTTTTTAAATTACTTTCTTCAGGTATTTTTGTTTTTTATGGTGATTGTATTTGTTGGCCCTACTTTATCTAACTCTCATATTGTTACTGTTTTATTTACTACGTTTATGCTATTGATCCTTATCGCTTTTTTCTTACTTAATAAAGAAATAATTAATTTAATTAAGCAAAGCATTAAAAAGGCACGAACCATCTCTTTGACTAAAGGCAAATGGTTAAAAACCTCAGCCGGATTAATTGTAAACAACATTATCTTAGCCGTATTTTCCGCGATCGATCTATTTATCGTCGAGCTGTTTGCTTCCAGTGAGGGAGCCGTAGGCCATTATGCCGCAATATTAGTGATTATTGGATTTTTATGGATGATTCCTCCCAGTGTTTTACAACCTTTAAAACGAAATTTAGCGACTCACTTAGACTCATTAGAGGGTCGTAAGCAATTACAGGAAAAACTAAAAACGACGAATAAACTGATTATTTCTTTAGTGCTATGTGTGGGTTTACTGATCATTCTCTTTTCGCGTCAACTACTTAACCACTACGGACCTGAGTATGTCCAAGCCTATCCTGCTTTGATTATTTTAACCATCGGCATGATGGGAGCTTGTATTAGCCGTATCGCCCCTGTAATTTTAGTTTTTGCTGGCTATGAAAGGTTATTGCTGCAGTTAGGACTGGTGGAGCTAATTTTAATCATATTACTAGCAATACCAGCCACTTATTATTTTGACATTACCGGGACCGCGGTTATTACTTCACTGGTATTTATCACGAAAGCAGTGGTTATCATTATAACCATCCGTAAGAAGCTGGGGATAAAAGTATGGGCGATATGACAATGGCGAAGGCTGTAACCTACAAATGAATTAAGCGCCACAATCTTCGCCGTCAACCTGCATATCATAGCCGTAGCGCTATTCCCAAGACATAAATAATCCGAAGTGAAATTAAGAGAATCTCGCTCCTTCAGAAAATTCTCTTACGGCTTCCACCATAAAGCTTACATTTTCTGGCGGAACATCGGGGGTAATTCCGTGGCCGAGGTTAAAAATATGACCGGTTCCTTCACCGTATGCTTCCAATACATTTTTCACTTGTTGACGTATACACTCACGATTGGTTAGTAAGACGGCGGGATCCAGATTGCCTTGTAATGCTACCATATGACCCACTTCCCCTCGGGCTCTTTTTAAATCACAGGTCCAATCCACTCCAATGGCATCACAGCCTGATTTGGCAATTGACTGCAACCATTGTCCTCCCCCTTTTGTAAATAAGATAATGGGAATTGCGGGATATTTCTTTTTTATTTCCTGGACAATGGTACTTAAGTATTTTAAAGAAAAATTTAAATAATTAGGGGTGCTAAGAATACCACCCCATGTATCGAAGAGCATTACTGTATTTACTCCACCCCTGATTTGCATAGATAAATAATCAATAATTGCGCTTGTAAGCTTTGCAAGTAACCGCTCCATCGCGGAAGATTCCGTATAGAGAAATTTCAAAACCTGCTTAAATTCTTTACTACTCCCCCCTTCAAGCATATAACATGCCAAGGTCCATGGGCTTCCGGAAAATCCAATCAGGGGTAAATCAGCAGGCATTTCTCTACGAATTAAACGGACTGCCTGATTTACGTAATCTAACTTTTCTTCTATGACCTCAATTGCAAGACTATCCACTTGCCCCACGGTTTTAATCGGATTAGAAAAACAAGGGCCTTCACCTTCAATAAAATGTAAGCCAAGCCCCAAGGCATCAGGGATAGTTAAAATATCAGAAAATAAAATAGCTGCGTCTAAAGGAAATCTGCGTAAAGGCTGCAAAGTAACTTCGCAAGCTAATTCAGGTGTTTTACAGAGCGTTAAAAAGTCTCCCGCTTGTTCACGTACTTTACGATACTCAGGCAAATAACGCCCTGCTTGGCGCATGATCCAAACCGGGGTTCTTTCAATAGGCTTTTTTTGCAGACTACGAAGAAAAACAGACTGATTTAATGTATTCATAAAATTTCAGGAGATAAATAATAGAATTAAAAGTTTCTTGAGTATCACCCAAGCGACTTGAAAATGCTAGTTTGAGCGACTTTTAAGTAGTGTAAATATATACCCAAAATTCTTTGGAAATACTATTTTATGCTATCGCTTTTCCGCCCGAAAAAATCAACCCCTATAAATCCAGCTTTTCCACGAACCTTTGGGTACAGTCAGTCGCTATCGCGAAATGTTTAGGTCAAATGAAAGAAATCTTGCATCCCAACTTTTAATTGTATTAAATTTGACCATAATGCAATAATTATGGCATAATGTTGGTTTTGATAACTTTAGAGAAAACGACATGCCAACTCCTGCTCCCACCTATCAAACGTTATTGACTCAATATCATCAATTACCTTGGTATAAAAAAGCAGGTTTTTGGCTATCTGCGCCAAGATTGTCATGGGGATTGTTTGGATACAAAAAAAATCCCGATGAAAATCGCGTTAATCAACTGATTCAATGGGCTAAAGCATCCTGGTTTTTTAAGACAAAATTTGAACAAGATATTTACAAAATTATAGAACCGGCCATTATAGAATCGGCCGTAAAGCCACATTCTTATAGTGAAACGATAGAACCGGGCACTATAGAGCGGGCCGAAAACCCACATTCCAATTATAATGAAACAATAGGTAGCTGTGAGGATGTCACCGGTGTTATTGCTAAATATGTAACCGGAGGTGCTTATGGCGCCACTTCACGATTTCATAGAGAAGCAGATATCACTCGAATAAGAAAAATTACTAATCAATTACTCTTGGCAGTAGCGTATGGTATGGAAAGCAAGGAAGCGAATGTACCTGTTAAAGCCAGTGACGCTGGCAATTTATTTAAATCGCACCTTTACGCAAAAGAGTTATTGCAAAAATCTCCTAAATTTTTATTAGAGCGTGGCGATGTCACGGATTGGGCGGGACGCACTTTTGAAAATATCACCGCCTTTGAATATGCGCTTTGGGCTAAAGATTTTAAAATGATAGAGATGATGCTTCATTGCATACCAGAAACCGAAGCAGGCGATGCAATCCGAGCAGCGCTTTTAGAACAATATAAACAAGTAACTACTCCTGTTGATGCAGGCGGCGGTTTAACGTATACCCATACTTATGACAGGCCTAACCTGGATGCATTAGGCATTCCAGATGGTACAACAACATCCGTTACCGAAGAGCATACCGAAAATCATTTTGATGTAACTCCACTTTGCGTTGCTTATCAGGACTATAATACTAATTTTAATACGCTTACCCGGCCACAGCGGGATGCCTACTGGGCCAAGTTAATTGGTAAGCTACAGCGCTTACTGCCTGTACATATATTGCAGCGCTATTGTGACCCTAATACGCCATTTTATCCACCTCAATTCGATGGTGAATTTAAACGTTCTACAAATTTTTATAATTATGTTACTGGCTTAGTATCTTCTCTTTTCGGTTCGAATCTTTCTTCGGATTTTGGTGTGGCTCGTGGCGGCGCGTGGCATGCAACGTCGGGCGCCTCCCCGCTGGTCGATTTGGCGGCTATCCGCCAGCTTGATGAAGTCAGTACAAACGAAATTGAAAAAATTACGAGCCTATTATCGCAACCGCGGCATGTTGCCGGGCCTCGTCTTTAAGTTTGTATTTATAAATCAGGCTGTGTGCCAGGACTGAACACATCTCGTCTCTACACACAGCCAAATACCATTTCAATAACTCAAGATAGTGCCAATGCCCGCTTGTCCTCAGCCACCAAGTAGCCCAATTTGAAAGATAATTTCTGATCCTTTGCAGAGAGACTCCACCTGCGACCATCTGCTTAACATTCTCACGTGCTTTGCGCAAAGTCCTTGGATGTGGAACGATGCACGCTTGCTCATCCGATGAATAATATATTGCCTGTCTCCCCCCCAGTGAGGGCAAACAATGGTCATTAGTGTTTTGGTCGGATATCTTTTCATCGGGATGGGTACGTTGTGTTATTTGAGGGTGGGTAAAAGCCGAATGAAATCGGATGCAACTACGAAAAGTGCAGGTTTGCAGCAGCAGCGAGCTTAGCAGGATGCAGTGGTTCCTGCAGAATTTTTATATTTTTTTTATGATAATACTCTGCAAGATGGATAATTTTAAAACAAATCATTTCGCGATAGCGACTAGTCATGACTGGCGTTTTTTTCAGGGTTATAATAGTTGTTTTATTTTATTAATGGCAACTTATGGATACGCTTAGTGTTTCAAATTTAGCTGTCTTTACTTTTATTGGCGTTTATGAGTGGGAACAGCGCATCAAACAGCGTCTCCTCTTAGATATTAGTATTCCTTTAGATAGCAGCAAAATTAATAATAACTTAAAGAATACTATTGATTATGATGCTTTATGCAAAAGCGTAACCCAACTTATTGAAAGTAATTCTTTTACATTAATAGAAACTGTTGCCGAAGTGGTAGCTCAGCACATTAAAGAAACATTCCACATAGATAAATTAACTCTAAAGGTTTCTAAACCTGAAGCGATAAAAAATGCTGCTAATGTAAGCATTACCATCCATAGATGAAAATTTTTAAACTTTGCGTGGAAATTTAGAACTGTTTATTTTATTCTTCAGCATATCTTTTTTGTTAGGAACAGAATGACAAAATACATACTCTTTGATGATTCTTTCTTAGTTTCCGGAATTATGTGTTACAACGGATGTGGAATTACGATTCAAGGAGCCCTTGGAAATATAGAGGAACTGAAAAATAAACACAATCTTCCTCTCGATGCCAAACTAAATGTCAATTCAGAACCTTACAGCTTGGGCGTCCATCGCTTTATGATCAGTATAGAAAGCGATTCCGAGATTGTCCTCCTTAAAAAAGAAAAAGACCATTTATCGCAAGGTTTTAAAAATTCCCTCATTGAAGTGGGTTTTGAAATCTTTACAGCTGAGCAACCCATTAACCCTAACAAGCAACAATATAAGAATTGGGTAAGCATACTACTTAACTTACTAAGTATGGGGTGTATTCTTGCTCTTACCAGTATTTTTCCTCCCTCATTTTTACTCACGTTAGGTTTAACTACCCTGTGTTTTTCAGTAACAGGATTTACAATACGCCACTATATTTGGCATTTCTTTAATAATCTGCGCTATCGTCAAATAGCCAACATGAGCACTTCCATAACTTTAGGTTGGTTCTTCTCTTTCCTGCATACCCTCTATCATATTTTGTCTATGCCTATGTTAATGGGTGCATCCATGACATTTATGTGTTTTCTGATGCCTATCGGTTTAATTATTGTTATTAACACCATGGACGAAATTAACCGTTTAGTTATAGAAAAAGCGAAGAACTTACAATTGCAGGGGATGAAGTCAATCTTTCCTGAAATGGCGCAGGAATACGAATGCGCAAACCTACCCTCTGATCTGGAGATTTCATTTCAACACTTAATAACCAGTTTAGAGAAGCAAGGAACGGATATAGAATTAGTGCAAGTCGGTCTCGAAAATATAATTAGCAAGGCAAGCTTTTTCCCTCAAAACAAAAATTCTTTAACTAAAGGCACTATACTCACTGTAAAAAGAGGTGAATGCTTCCCCGTCGATTGCTTTATTCTAGTAGGAAATACAGTAGTCGATGCTTCTTTATTAAATGGCGAACCACAGCAAAAAAAAGACTTTTTAGCGTACGTACCAGCGGGTGCCATCAATCTTGAAGAAACCGTACAGGTATATGCGACTGCAAATCCCTATAATAGCACAGTGAATAAATTACTCTTTCGCGCAAACCGAACCCCTAAAACCAATGAAGTGATCAACAACAATCGTTATTTTTATACTTTCTATACGGCTTTAATTTTCATAGCTCTCAGCTGCGTATTTATTTTTCCTTTAACCTTTGGTGCGTTAACAGCTTCTCTCATCCTAAAAAATCTTACCGGCATTTTATTTGCTATTTGTCCATGTACTATAGCCATAGCGCACCAACTCCCACGTATTTTAGCTCTTCATTATAGAAATCATAAAGATATTATATTGCGCAATGAAAGCCTGTTGGATGAAGAAAGGGAATTTCATACCTTTGTATTTGATAAAACAGGAACGTTAACTACAGGAAAAAGCAAAGTCGATCAAATGTATGGTATTTCCCCAAGCTTGTTAAGCAGAGTATTTCTTTTGGAAGAAAAACATGGAGGAGAGCATCCAATAGCGCGTGCTATATGTAACTATTTCACCCAACAAGCGCAAAAGCCTGTTTTTGATGACATTCGTGGTGTGGAAATTGATGCGAAGAAGCGCGGGTTAAGCGGAGTCGTCCAAGGCCAGCGGATTCATATTGGTAATTTGGAATTTATACAGAGCGCAGGTATTGAGGTACCCGAACACTCTTCCGGGCTTACTGCTACCCTGGCCACAGGCCTAACACCTGTTTATATTGCTGAAAATGGTATATTTCAAGGAGTGATTTTAATTCGACACGAAATTAGACCGGGAGTAATTGATTCATTAAAACGATTAAAAGAACAAGGTAAAAAAATTATCTTACTCACCGGTGATACTCTTTTATCTGCTATGGCCTTTAACCAACAAAACCATTTTCCTTTTGACGAAACGAACATTAATGCGCAGCAAACACCGGAAGCAAAAGAACAGTTTTTAAGTAGCTTAATGATGACACAACCAGAGGGGGTTTGTTTTGTCGGGGATGGGCTCAATGATGCTCCTTGTTCCCGTATTGTAAGCGATAAAGGAGGAGTAAGCTGTGCTATGTCTAAGAAAGACAAGGCAGCATTTTTTACTGATTTAAGTTTAAACGGTTCGCTTGACTATTTATTTCAGCATAAAAAAATTAATGCATTTTTAAAAAGAAATATTAAACAAAACCAATTCATCTTATTGTTTGGATTGGGGGGTATATTAGCCTTTTTAGGAGTCTATTCCGCAGTAGGCATTGGAATATCCACCATTATTTCCATGTTATTTATGACAGCAACCACTCTTCTTACCGTATTAAATTCCTATCGTACGAAGCTTTTTGTCGACAATGCACTTGATAAAAACCAAACCGGTTTAAAGGAATTCTTAGCTTCTGATGCAACTTTCACTCTACTTATGAGTGCACTTTCCTTTCTTATCACAAGTTCTTTAATCACAATCTATATAAGCAAAGGAGCAACTATTCTCCCTGTTTTTGCTACTACGGGAATATTAGCAACACTTAGCAGTGTGTGTATTCTTAGTGCGCTCGCATTAACAGGTATATTTGCTGTTTGTGCATTGAAAAAATGCGTTTTTAGTCAACAGGAAGAACGAAAGGAAGAGACTCTCAGCATTGTTAATACTTCTTCATTGAGTCCAATAGAGCCATTAACAAAATCCCAATCTCCCAGACTCGCCTTCGAGGCATCCGCTAGAAAATCGCCCACTTTTTTCCCGAAAGGTTTCAGTGCAACCGGGCATGTCCCTGGGAATGGTGAGGAATTAAGAATCTAGTTTTCTTATCATCCCCATAACATGTTCACTTCTAGCAATTGCTACTTGTGCTTTTTGGGCTTGGAGTTTGCTGGAGAAAGGACCAATTATTACTCTATACCAATTGATACTGCCTTGATTAATAGAAGCAATATTAGCATTAAACCCCTTTAAGATAAGCGTTGCCTTCATTCTTTCTGCATCTGATTTGGCTCTAAATGCGGCTACCTGAACTAGAAATGATTCTTTCGTATTGACCAAGGTCTCAGCAGTTTGTTTTACAGTTCTGGTCGTTTGGCTTTGTGCTTGTGTGGAAGCCTGTGGAGTGCTTTTAGTGGTTAAATCAATGGTTGAAGCCAGTGCGGGTTTCACGGCCTTATTTTGTAAATCATTGATTGGATTTTGGATGGCAGTTTCTGGCGCCCCCCCATTTTTTTCCTCTAACTTATCTTCATTTGCTGGTGTTCTTTCATTAGTCAATAAAGTATAAAATTCAAACTTTGGTTGCGGGTTTTGATTATGCGCTACAGTTTTGGTCAGTTGACTGCCACCCACTTGCTTGACTAAAAGATTGGTTTTTGCCCATTCAGCAATTGCGGAAAAATCCAGGACAGAAGTACAAATAAAACCCGCCAGAAAAGCAATAACTACCCAAAGATAAGGTTTCGATCCTTTATTACGTCCTGTATTTCTTTTACGATAATCTTTTGCCATTACATACTCTCAGGTGCTGAGACGCCTAGTAGGTGCAAGCCATTTTGTAAAACCTGACGAATAGCTTTTAACAAACATAAACGCGCACAGCGTAATTCTTCTTGCTCACATAATAAAATGATTGCATTGTAATAGCTATGCAGAGCATTTGCCAATTCTCGCAAATAATAGGCTAATTGATGGGGCTCACAAAGACGTGCAGAAGCTTCTATTACTTCAGGATAACGACTTATTAAAGTAATTAATGCACTCTCATGAGGTTCCTTAAGTAGTTCAATATTTTCAATCCCGACTGTTTCATCCCAGCTCAAGTTTCTTTCTTTTAGTTGCCGCAAGACACTGCAAATACGGGCATGAGCATACTGTATATAATAAACTGGATTATCACTACTTTGTGATTTGGCCAGATCCAAATCAAAATCCATATGCTGCTCAGGCTTGCGCATTACATAGAAAAAACGGGCCGCATCATTACCTACCTCTTCTCGTAATTCTCTTAAAGTAACAAAAGAACCGCTTCGAGTAGACATTTGGACACGGGTATCCCCACGATAAAGAATGGCAAACTGAACAAATAGAACCGTTATCGCATTGTCATCATGGCCTAACGCATTTACTGCAGCTTTTACTCTGGTCACATAGCCATGATGATCAGCACCAAAAATATCAATCACTCGCTCAAATCCGCGATCATACTTATTCCAATGATATGCTACGTCTGAAGCAAAATAAGTGCTAACCCCATTGGCTCGAATCAATACACGATCTTTTTCATCGCCAAATTCAGTGGACTTAAACCATAAGGCACCTTCTTTTTCATAGGTATAACCTGCTTTCTTTAAAGCCTGAATTCCTTTTTCTATGGACTTATCTTGTAACAAAGACAATTCGGAGAACCAACGATCGAACGTAACACCAAACTCTTGTAAATCATCTTTAATATCAGCTAATACAGAATCTAATGCTTGCTTGTGAAATAAAGAAAAACCTGCTTCACCGATTATTTCTCTTGCGCGTTGAACCATAGCATCAATAAAAATTTCTTTATCACCGCCCTCGGGTTCATCTTTGGGTAGATCGACGCTAATAATTGCCCAAGAATGAACATAGTCACGGCCATGTCGCACTACCATTTGCTCAGCAATATTATTTACATAGTCGCCGCGATAACCATTTGCGGGAAAAACAATTTTTTCTCCTGCTAACGCCAAGTAACGCAGCCAAACACTTACTGCTAAAATGTTCATTTGACGCCCTGCGTCATTTACATAGTATTCACTACTCACTTGAAAGCCTGCGGCCTTTAATATATTGGCAAGAGAAGCTCCAAAAGCAGCGCCTCTTCCATGACCTACGTGGAGAGGTCCTGTTGGGTTTGCAGAAACATATTCCAAAATAACTTTTTGGTTTTTTCCAATATTACAATGACCAAACTTTTCCCCCTGATTAAAAACAGTGGAAATAATTTGGCTCAATTCCGTAGAGCGCATAAAAAAATTAATAAACCCGGGACCTGCTATTTCAATTTTTTCGAGTTGGGTAGAAGAAGGAAAATTGGCAACGATTAATTCTGCTAACTGACGAGGAGGTTTCCCTGCAGGTTTGGCTAAAACGAGAGCGATGTTGCTCGCATAATCACCATGGGTAGGGTCTTTTGCCCTATCTATCTTTATTTCATACTGTAAGTCAAAAGGTATTTCACCTTTACTTTTCAATTGCTCTAAAGCTTGTTGAATAAGTTCTTCTACTGTTGATTTCATGAATCTTTTAGTTTATCAAAAAAGGGGTTATTATGCGCTTTTTTATACCAGAAGCAAAGGCTATACAATGACAATAAAGACCACCAAGTACGAATACCATCATACCGGTATTCCAACAAATACGGTCCGGCCTGGTGAACGGTATAGCTCTACCTTTAAAATGTATACCAGCGGTGGCCAAGACACTGCATACCGCATTCAATACCACCGTTTCGAAAAAGATTCCCCTTTACATCCATTGATACAAACCAAGCAACACATTGCTTTTAAAGTAGACAATTTAATAGAAGCAATCGCAGGGAAAGAAGTAATTTTAGCTCCTTATGAACCCTTCCCTGGTTTTAAGGTAGCCATGATTGCCGAGGAGGGGATGCCTATTGAATTTATCGAGACCACTCTTAGCGAAGAAGCGATCTGGAATAGCGATCATAAAAATACGGTAATATACCCCGAAAAAGATTAATGTTCATTGAGGTAATTCTTTTTAACATCTCCATCTTGGGACAAGAGTACAGCAATAGGCCTGGTCGATTCGAAATGCGCAAAAATAATAACCATCATTACGGTAATGGGGACCGATAAAAACATACCTAAAACACCCCAGATCATCCCCCATAACCCTAATGCAAGAATAATTACTAAAGGACTTAAATTAAGCGACTTACTTAAAAATCGGGGCTCAATAAAATTACCAATAATAAATTGAATGATTACAATTCCAGAAGTGACGACGATAAAAGGAAACCACGTTTCATATTGAATTAAAGCCAATAACGCTGGGAACGCAGTGGCAATGATAGCCCCGATATTAGGGATATAATTTAAAAAGAAAATCAAAAGCGCCCAAAATTCCGCAAAATCCAAATTGACGCTTTTCATTATTACCCAGCTGGCAAAAGCGGTGAGTAAGCTTAAAAGCGTTTTTATACCTAAATAGGTTTGAGTATCTTTGCCAATGTGGGAGATAATACTGTCTACCAAATGCCTATGAGAAGCTCTTGAAAAAAGTGCATTCATTTTACTTCTAAAATAATGTTGTTCCACGAATAAAAAAATAACATAGAGGCCTATCAGTATTGCAGATCCAGTTATAGTAGTAAAAACTCCATAAATATTGAGTAACATTCCCTGTACGCTTATATCTTTAAAGAAGCTATTAAATGTACTAATGGTATTTATATTAAAGCGCTTATCAATGGTATCTAATATCCGCGAAAGATTTTCTTGATATCTGGCAGAAGCAAAAATCACATCATTTACATTGTTTGTAATAATGTTTATCACCACCCAGATTAGAATAACGACAATACCTAAAGAAAAAATCATACTAATTGAATAGGGCAGCCTGGGCCCAACCCTAGGGATTTTTTGAATACTATTAATAATGGTATTTAACAAATTCCAAATAAATAGCGCCACTACAAAGGGAATTAAAAGACCACGTCCAGCTATTAACAAATAACCTATTATCCAAACAATAATAAGGCCGGCTGCGAAAGTTAGAATACGATTCATTTAAAATCCTTTTATCCCTTAAATAGGTTATTTTTTTTGGTAGAATTATTGGTATTATCAATTTTTTTAGCTTAGATCCTACTGTGTTAAATCAATCCTGTGAATCTTTACCTGGTGTTGGACCTGTACTGGCGGAAAAACTCACGAAATGTGGAATTAAAACATTGCGCGATTTACTTTTCCATTTACCACTACGGTACCAAGATCGCACACGGATTACGCCGATTCAAGATTTAAGAGCAAATGAATGGTGTGTAGTAGCAGGCAGGGTATGTAAAACAGAGATAAAATTTGGGCGCAAGCGCATGCTGTACTGCTTTATCGAAGACAAAACGGGGATTTTGAAATTACGTTTTTTTCATTTTAATAAGCAACAACAAGAAAAACTAAAAAACAACGCCTCCGTTCGTGCGTTTGGCGAAGTACGCATGTTTGCTAATACTCCTGAAATGATCCATCCAGAATATATCATCCTGGATGATGATAAAGCATGTGAAGTAGAAGAAACCTTAACTCCGATTTATCCCAGCACTTTAGGTCTGAACCAAACCAAAATACGTCAATTAGTTAAACATATACTGACCTTTTATAAGCAGGAATTAAGCGCGTTAGAATGGATGCAGGAAGAGGAATTACACACACATTCTTTTTTACCTTTCTCCCAGGCGATTGAAAACATTCATAACCCTGCTCCGGATACGTCTATTAGTTCTTTAGAAGAAGGTGTACACCCTGCTATAAAACGTATTATTTTCGATGAGCTATTGGCGCAACGCGTAAGCATACAATTAGCCAGATTCCAAAGAGGCATGCAAAAATCCCCTATCTTGCCTAGTAATGTTGAGCTGCAACATCGTTTCTTACATTTGCTCCCTTTTCCTTTAACCAATGCCCAAAAAAGAGTTCAGGAAGAAATCAGCAAGGATTTAATACAAGACAAGCCTATGTTACGGTTAGTACAAGGGGATGTAGGCGCCGGGAAAACAGTAGTAGCTGCTTTAGCAGCAGTGCAAGCTATCGCGAGCGGATATCAAGTCGCGCTAATGGCACCAACCGATCTTTTAAGTGAGCAGCATTTTAATACCTTGTCCCACTGGCTTAACCCTTTAGGGATTTCGGTTTTACGCTTAAGTGGAAAAATGAAAACCGTTCAAAAAAGAGAGGTCTTGCAGGCTGTTGCCCAAAATAAAACCAAATTAATTGTTGGCACCCATGCACTCTTTCAAGACAAAGTCGTTTTCGCGCAGTTGGGTTTAGTGATTATTGATGAGCAGCATCGTTTTGGGGTTGAGCAGCGTCTATCCTTGCAACAAAAAGGGCAAGAAAACAATACCACTCCCCATCAATTGCTAATGACGGCAACACCAATCCCCAGAACATTAGCAATGACGCATTATGCGCATTTGGATTTATCTATTTTAGACGAATTACCTCCTGGACGTAGTCCGGTTGTCACAGCCATTATTAACCAGGATAAACGCGAATTAATTATTACCCGCTTACGCGAAGCCATTAACGAGGGTAGACAAGCTTACTGGGTTTGCACTCTTATTGAAGATTCTGAAAAATTACAATGCATGGCTGCCGTGGCTACCTATGAAAATTTGCAAGAACAATTACCAAAAGCACGTATTGGTTTGATTCATGGAAGAATGAAACCCCAAGAAAAAGAAGAAATAATGATTGCTTTTAAAGACGGCACCCTTGATTTGTTAGTAGCCACTACGGTAATTGAAGTGGGCGTTGATGTCCCCAATGCCAGTCTTATGATAATTGAAAATGCGGAGCGTTTGGGATTATCACAGCTACACCAATTAAGAGGACGCGTCGGCAGAGGAAAACAACAAGCGCATTGCCTTTTATTGTATCAAAATCCTCTTTCCTCTATCGGTGCGGAAAGATTACGGATTATGCGTTCAACCAACGATGGCTTTGTTGTTGCTGAGAAAGATTTACAGCTACGCGGAGCAGGAGAAATGTTAGGAATCCGCCAAACTGGCTATAAAGAATTTAAAATTGCAAAACTGCCACGCGATAGCGAGATACTGCATAGCCTCGCGCCAATTGCCAATCGATTACTACATGAGAAACCGGAGATTGCTAGAAGCATAGCAGAGCGGTGGCTGGGAAATTATGAGCACTATTTGCAAATTTAGATCCACTTTATTTGCAAAAAAATGCAAGTCAAGTCTGTTTTTTCAAATTTTCTTTCGCTAATATAGCTAAGTATTTTTAAATCTTTTAATCCCTCTCAATTGTGGATAACTTCCATCTTAAAAAAAATTTCAAAAACGCTTAACTTTTTGTTGCTTTTTTCAATCCTTTGTAAATAAAGGTTTTTTTTCATTTATCCCTCCATTTTCCATAAGAATGTTATCCACAAAATCTGTGGATAACATTGTGGAGAGTTGCTAAAAACCATTGAAGATACAACCCTTTCAGCGAATGCTTTAGAATTTTGCAGAAGCAAGGGTGACGAAAGTCCAATAAGCTAATCACCCTTGTTGAGCCTTCGGTACCAGCCTACAACTCCCTTCAAAAATCTTGTACACTCAGGTTACCTTTTAAAAAAGGATCAAAATGGAAAACGGGGTTCGCTATAAAGAAGCCAAAAAGGTTACGATTATTGGTGGGATTCTTAATGCTTTTTTAGGTTTTATAAAAGTAGTTGGGGGACTTTTTTTTCATTCTCACGCATTAGTAGCGGACGGCATTCATTCTTTCTCTGATCTTTTAGCTGATATTCTGGTTTTATTTGCTTCAAAATATGGCAGCCAAGATGCCGATCATTCCCATCCATATGGACACCAACGCATTGAAACAGCCGCTACATTTATGCTGTCACTTTTTCTTATTCTTGCAGGTACCGGGATAGCCTGGGATTCTTTTACAGAGTTATTAGATAAATACATTACCAAACCTAGTTACATCTCTTTGGTAATCGCTTTGTTTTCCATTTTTACCAATGAGGCTCTCTTTCATTACACGCGCAGAATAGGCAAAAAAATTCGTTCAGAATTAATCATTGCCAATGCATGGCACCATCGCTCTGACGCGGCTGCATCCATAGTGGTTCTTGTTGGTTTGATTGGCTCTATTGCCGGATTTCACTATCTGGATGCCGTAGCCGCTATTATTGTTGGGTGCATGATTATTAAAATGGGGTGGGATTATGGTTGGAATAGCGTTAAAGAATTGGTAGACAGCGCCGTTGAGCCAGAATTGCTGAAAAAAATTAAAAATACCATTATGTCAGTAGACGGAGTCATCAAAATACATCAGCTGCGAAGCCGCATGATGGGTCCTGATATTTATATTGATGTACATATTTTAGTAGATCCTTATATTTCTGTTTCAGAGGGACATTTTATCGCGCAGCACGTCCACGATGCCCTGATGAATGATATTGAACATGTAAAAGATGTCGTTGTACACGTTGACCCAGAAGATGATGAAGTAAACCGCCCCTCTCTGAAACTACCCAATCGCTCTTATTTAGAAAAACACTTTATCCAGGAGTGGCAACAAAACATACCCACATTTAAAACGTGGCTTATTCACTATTTAGATGGCAAGCTTACTATCGATATTTTCGTTAATGGAAAGCTAAGCGAAAAAGAGAAAAATTATTTACGAATAGCACTAACGAACCAATACACCATCGTTAAGGTTAGGGTTTTTCAAGAAATTGCATCTATAGCTCTTGCTAAATAAACGCTGTATGATGCCGGCCAATAATTTAATGCTTCAAGGATTTTTTGTATGATGGCTACAGCCACTTTGAAAATAATTTCTGCACTAAGCATTTTTGCAGTTATTTTGTTAGCCGGTTGGTATCCTTTTAAAAAACGTATAAGAAAAGATGAGCATTTCGATTTCCCCCTCGGTGAAACCTTAGCCACCGGTGTTTTCCTGGGCGCGGCCCTATTACATATGCTACCCGAAGCTAATGATATGTTTGCCAAGTTGGGATATGATTATCCTTTTGCATTTATAATCACCGGTGTCGTTTTTTTAGTTTTTCTATGGTTTGAACATCTAGGCCAAGAACTATATCACCACCAGGCAGCCAACCACCCCGCCTTTGCTATCTTGGCATGGCTCATGCTTTCTTTTCATTCATTAGTTCTAGCTAGCGCATTAGGCTATAGTCATGAAGCACCAATAATTATTATGTTATTTTTAGCCATTATCACCCACAAATGGGCCGAAAGTTTTGCTATTGCCGTGCAACTCAATAAAAGCTCACTCAGTACCTTTAGCTCTATGACATTTTTTCTTGTCTTCGCATTAATGACGCCATTAGGTATTTTTCTAGGATGGTATTTAAACCAAGGAGTAGAGACCGACTCACTTTTCGATCCCATTCTCCTCTCTCTTTCAGCAGGTACCTTTCTATACTTGGGAACCTTACACGGTCTTGAGCGCTGCGTAATGGTAGAACGTTGTTGCGACCTTCGCTATTTTAGTTTTGTGATTATTGGTTTTTTAATAATGGCCGGAGTGGCAGCTTATGTTTAACTTTTTTCTCCTGTGACGAGATAAAGAGAAAAATCAAATGCATATTTTCCATTCCATTTTTCCACACACTGGTTTTCATACCAGTTAATCATTTCTTCATTTAGTCTTCGAACTTCGAACTCGGCGACTTGTCCTTGATAAAAGGAAATACCATAAACGAACTTTCGAAAAGTATTAAGGTTCGGTAGTGTCAGAGACACTGACTCTTTAGTAACTTCATATTTTTTATTAGGTATATTTTTTAATTTCTCCGCAAGATTTGCCAAACGAGAATAATCTACAGGCGCTTTAAAATTCTTTAAGCATGAAAATTTTCCAGAATCTCTGAGTGCATAATAAGCCATAATGAAAGGATCATCCCCAGCAGGGAAAAGAGTAAAAACCTGGCCGCCTTTTTTAAGTGCGTTAAAAATGTTTTGAAAAGCCAGATGGATATCAGGTGCCCATTGTAAACACCAAAAAGATACAACTTTATCGAAAACATTCTCAAAACGCATGGTTAGAACATTTTCTTTTTTTACTGAAAAGTTAGGAAAATCTTTTATTACTTTTTTTGCTAAAGCCAACATATTTTCCGAAGTGTCTATTCCCATCACAGAACCATGAGGAACTTGCTCTAAAATCCTTCGTGTAAATGCTCCGTTTCCACAACCCACGTCTAATACTGCATCTGTTTTTTGTAAATGCAATTTCGGCAAAAAAGCAGTTGCCCCTGCTGCTTGAATATAAGAACCAATTTCATATTCTTTCGCTGGCCATTCCCTTTCCAAAATACACTCCTTATATTTTAATAATTTCTTAAGTAGGTAGTTCTCACATTCATTTTATAAATACTTGAGGCATTCTTAGTAAAATGCCTTTCTCGACATAAATTCAATAACATTTTTGCTTACAATACAATGGCAATGCTGCAACGGGGAATATATTGATTATTCTTCTTTTTACATCGTATGGAGTAAATCCTGTATTTTTTAATCTAAATAGGGTTTAATCCCACCTTAAATGGTGGGATTTAAAAATAACCGAATATAACTTAACAGCTTTTAAAGCTTTGCCATAAGCGTGGGCTTCTTTTCAGCAGCATCAGTGGTGGTAGTATTCGGGGATTTAAAAAAACCGAACATCGTATTAGGATAGAAAGTAACCTTTCCAGTCGTGATATTATGGCTACCACCGATAATTCCGCATTTTCCAGAGTTAATCATTTCCCTTAAAATGGAACTTCGCTCCATAACCATCTGTACAGCCTGTTCTACATTAATGACAGTTACTTTTTCTACGAATTCTTCATTTTTAGAAGTTCGATTTTCAATAACAGTTTGTTCAGCTTGAATAGCTGGTTGAATTTTTGCTAAAAGAGTAGTTAAGTTTCCCATTTCTACATGATCACATGCCCCTTTTACGGCACCGCATTTAGTATGGCCCAAAATAACGATAATTTTAGAGCCCGCTACTTTACATGCAAACTCCATACTGCCTAAAATATCTTCATTTATGATGGTACCGGCAATACGAATACTAAATACATCACCCAATCCTTGATCAAAAATGAGCTCTGCAGAGGTTCGTGAATCGATACAACTTAAAATCACCGCAAAAGGATGCTGGGCATCCGAAGTTTCGTTAGCCTGCTCTAGAAGATTACGGTTTACTTTTAAATTATTCATAAAACGTTCATTACCCGCTTCTAATAGCTTTAATGCGATTTCCGGGGTAATAGCGGCTTGCATTTCCTTAGTTAAAGTTTTCATTTTTTCTATTCCTTGTATAAATCCAATAATCAATCAGGGCATTTTAAACACCTCGGACTTTCGTCTAGCGAGGGTTAACATTCAATGATAGCAACCAATTCTTAAGTGAAAATTAAGAATTGGGTAATTCATTGCAATATGCTTTGTGCCGGACAAGAAATAAAAACAAGCGGAGGATTTGAAATAACTTGAGTATGAATGATGTAGGTGGTTAGCGGTTTTCATTCAACTATCCTTCTTGCACATGAAATTATAGAGTTCTTTTATTTTCACATACAAGTGACAGATCTCTTATTCTTACTTTTCACCTAAGTCAGCATACTACTGGCCATACTACAGGCAGAGGATGTTGAGATTTTTAACTCGAGAGCCTGTTCCGAATAATAAGCTAAAACCCTAGTATCTTTTGGTAAAACTAGTTGTTTTGGATTAATGGATGGGTTAACAGCCTTTAGAATGTCACGTGTTCCTGTTTGACAGTCATACCCTGTTTTCTCATCCAAAGAATAAACCGGTGAATTTATTATTTTTCTAAAGTCACTAATTACAGAAACAACGCGCTCCGTAGGGTAATCTGATGGGGAAAGTAGCACAGCTGCGGCGTTATATTTTTTCCACAGTTCTTCAGACCGACAGACTTCTATATCCAATTGAGTTAACTCCATTTCATCTGAACGGAATTTTAGGGTCCAAGGGGTTGTAGTTTTGTCCGGTTCGGCAGTGGAGGTTATTAACTGAGCAGTTTCGCGATTATAGCAGACTATATAAAGGTGTCTTCTTTCTTGATACCAAGGCTTGGCATTTACCTCCCACTCCAACTCAGCTCCTAATTTGGGAGGATAGTGCTTTCGCACCTCTTCCTCAGAAGAAAAAGCACACCTTGACATTAATACCACATAACCTGAACGAAGCGCTTCAACCACTTCTGGATAACTTAAATTGTCAGTAGGTTTAAAAAACCTGTGAGCTTTCCTAGATTCCATTTCGCAGATTAACAATATACAAAGTATGGAATTTTAATGGATGTACAAAATATTTTCAAAATTTATTTAGCTTGTCTGGGAATGGGGGACACTTTTTCAGGCTCTGATTTAGTTATCGCAAATCGCGTTTTTGCAAGCAAAGAAGCAATTCGGATCGAAGCCCCCAAAGATGCATCGTTCTGTCGCTCCTCCTGCAGTTCGCAAAACGGTGTGGAGCTGTACCGTGAGTTCCGGGGAAAATACACCACTACCAGAACCGGTTACTTTAAACAGTAATGACTTCTAACCCACCTAGATAAGGTCTCAAGGCATGTGGGACTATAATATTACCTTGCTTATCCTGGTAGTTTTCCATAATCGCCACCAGGGTTCTACCCACCGCCAATCCAGAGCCATTCAACGTGTGGACCAAGGCAGTTTCGCCGGTACTGGGGAGGCGATAGCGTGCTTGCATTCTTCTTGCCTGGAAAGATTCCATATTACTGCAAGAAGAGATTTCTCTATAGATATTTTGACTAGGTAACCACACTTCTAAATCATAGGTTTTTGCAGAGCCCGCACCCATATCGCCTGTGCATAAAGTTAATACACGGTATGGGAGTTCCAAGGTTTTTAAAATGGATTCCGCATCTTGGGTTAATTGCTCTAATGCATCGTATGATTTATCCGGTGTTGTTATCCAAACCAATTCTACTTTTTCAAATTGATGTTGACGTATCATCCCTTTGGTGTCTTTACCATAAGAGCCGGCTTCGCTACGAAAACAAGGTGAGTGACAAACATAGCGTAATGGAAGCTGCTCCAGAGATAAAATTTCATTGCGCACCGTATTAGTAACCGGAATTTCTGCCGTGGAGGTGAGATAATAATTATTTTCCCCCACTAATTTAAATAAATCTTCTTCAAATTTGGGCAGTTGCCCCGTTCCGTAGAGACTATCAGCATTGACGATAAAGGGTACATAAATTTCCTGATATCCTAGACTCGCATGCGTGTCTAACATAAACTGGGTAAGTGCTCTTTGTAATTTTGCCAGACTTCCTTTTAAAACCACAAAGCGGCTACCAGTAATTTTTGCCGCCAGGCTAAAATCCATTTGCCCTAAACCTTCACCCAACTCGTCATGGGATTTTATAGCAAAATCAAAAGAAGGAACCCGACCCCACTTCCTTACCTCTATATTATCTTTTTCATCATTGCCTACAGGAACTGAAGAATGAGGAATATTGGGTAATGTAAGACTAATTGCTTCAATATTATGTAAGATTTCTGCCAGTTCGGCTTTTTTTGCCTCTAATTCTTCTCCCAGCTTGTGTACCTCTTCCCGCATAGAAGTAATATCTTCTCCCCTTGCCTTTGCTTGACCAATGCTCTTGGAACGCTGGTTTCTTTCATTCTGCAAAGATTGGGTAGCAATTTGCAATTTCTTTCGCTGCTCCTCAAGAGCAGTAAATTGCTTCACGTCAAAATCAAACCCTCTTTTTTTTAATTCATTGGCGATGTGTTGAGGGTTTTCACGGAGTAAATGCGGATCTAACATATGACTACTTAACCTCTGCTATCCATTGAAGAACATGACCTGGGGGTATTTTATCTTTAAAAAGTTCCAAAATAGTATCAACTTTTTCCGGAAGATCAAAAAACTCAATCACCATAGGTAAATCAAGACGCATATCGAGAAAACGGGCTTCTCGCATTTTTCCTGATTTTCTAAAACCTTTTACCCCACGAAATATAGTAGCCCCTTGCAGTTCTTCTTTTTGTAAGAAATCAAATAATTCATTGAGGAGCGGTGAGTCCTCACTTAAATATACCCGGGTAACCTTTACTTGCATTAAACACTCCCTAGTAGCCATCTACCGCTAAACATTCCCAGTAAGGCAAACAATAAGGTTAAAAAGTTATTGGCAATAATATTTATCGTCGCGCCAAGCCATTGGCCATTTTCAACAAGATACCAGGTTTCCCAGGCAAAACTAGAAAAAGTTGTAAAAGCACCTAAAAAACCAACGACTAAAAAAAGACGCCATGTTTCAGCTCCCATCACATACCGACCAAGGAGTAAAACCATCAAGAAACCAATGAGAAAAGATCCTAAAGTATTGACAATTAAAGTACCAAAGGGAAAGCGAAAATTTAAAACAAATGGAGTAACACTAACAACTGCGAAGCGGGCTAAAGCACCCAATGCACCTCCACTTGCAACAGCCAATATGGCTTTAAGCATTATCTCACAATTCCTCTAGTTGCTTGGTTTAAAGCATCAATTAAAGGCACTACTTCAGGACAGTCATTTTGTAAAAGCTCAAGCTCTGCAACAGCTTGTTGCACAGTAAGCCCTTTTCTAAAAATAATTTTGTAAGCACGACGTAAACAATCAATGGCTGCAGAAGAAAAGCCGCGTCGACGTAAACCCACTGTATTAATCCCACAAGCCGAGGTGGCATGGCCTGCGATCATCACATAGGGTAATACATCTTTCGTAACGTAGGTCGCTCTGGCAATAAAAGCGTACGCACCCACTTGGCAAAATTGATGAATAGCCGCGTAAGCACCAATATTTGCATAATCGTTAACGATCACATGGCCAGATAATGCTGAATAATTCACCATTATAACGTAGTTTCCTACCATACAATCGTGGCCAATATGTGTATATGCCATTAAAAAATTATCATTTCCAATGCGAGTTAGTCCGCCTTTAACAGTTCCGCGACTAATCGTACAAAATTCACGGATAATATTATTATCACCAATTTCTAATCGCGTCTGCTCGCCTTGATAGGTTCTATCCTGGGGTTCATCACCCACAGAGGCAAATTGAAAAATTTTATTATTTTTACCAATAACCGTAGGCCCCTGGATGACAACATGAGGACCAATCCAGGTATTTTCGCCAATTTCCACGTCTGCACCAATGACAGTACCGGGCCCCACAGTTACACCATCAGCCAATTTTGCTGAAGGATGAATTATTGCATGCTCACTTATCACTTTTAACTTCCTTTGCAGCACTCATTAAATCTGCAGAACAAACTAATTTATCCTCCACAAACGCTTCCCCATGAACGCGCCAAAAATCCCTTTTCTGACCCACAAGCTTTACTTCTAAACGAAGCTGATCGCCTGGAGTTACTACTTGTTTAAATTTGGCATTATCGATTCCAGCAAAAAAGTATAAAAACTCATAGCCTTCTTGTGGGGTACGCGATAAATTTGAAAGAATGGCACTTGCCTGTGCAAGCGCTTCTAACATTAAAACACCTGGCATAATGGGATTACCAGGAAAATGGCCCATAAAAAAAGGTTCATTGATGGTGACATTTTTAATAGCTTTCAAATAATCAAATTCTTTATATTCTAAGACGCGATCCACTAAAAGAAATGGAAAGCGATGCGGCAATAAATCAAGAACTCTCGTAATATCCACTACTTCACTCATAATGTTTCTCTCTTTTTCTTGATTTTATTTTCCCCAAAATGGAGCATAGTAAGAATATGGCGTGAATATTAGACAACCGAACCGCGACCGCAGGAAGCGGAAATTTTGCTCTCACAAATCTCCGCTTACTAAGGTGCACGGCTCGATATACTCGGTTTATCCCTATTACTTAATTTCTTGTATTACTTTTGCAGTCACATCTAGTTTGTCAGAGCTAAAAGGAGCAGCATCTTTTTGCAACACAACATCGTATTGTTCATTTTGTGCTACTTTGGCAATGGCCGCACGAATTTTATTATAAAACGCTTCCATTGCTTCGTTATGCGCAGTACTTAATTCTTGCTGGTACTGTTGACCTTCACGCTCAAATTGCTGTTGCGTTGCAATAATTTTCTTTTCCAAATCTTTTCTTTGTGCCTGGCTCATTACAGCGCTTTCTTTCTTGAAATTTTCCATATCTTTTTTCAAGCTTTCTTCCGTAGCCACTAACTTATCGCGACGGGGTTTAAATTCTTTTTCTAATTTTTCTTGAATCGCTTTCATTTGCGATGAGGTTTGCATAATTTTTTGTAAATCTACAACCCCAATTTTTGTGCCGTCAGCTATTGCACTTACGGAACCCATCGCTAAAAACAATGCGACTAACACACCACCAACTCGCTTCATAATTACTCCCCGGTTTTCAACTAATAAAAAAGTATCTATACATTTTGATGCGGTATATTACCTATAGCAAAATTATTTGCAATAGATTTCCATCCTAGCATATTCATACCACCTGGGCAAAATGTAGGTTGGATCGAAAAGCCTGAGACAATCAATCTTCACACATCTCGCAGGCTTCACATTATTCACGCAATCGTTTGTTAGACCTTAGCGCCACTATATTAAACTTAGAAACTAGAAGAAACTGTAAATTGGAACGGTTCTTCTTCATCTAAAGGCTGTTTATTTAGAGGTTTGGCTAAACTAAATGCCAATGGCCCAAAGGGCGATCGCCACTCTACCGCCACACCAGCTGAATACCTCATAGGACCCGAAAGGGTTCCTGTTAAAGCGGCCGGCGTACCTTCTGAGTAAACATTACCCGCATCCACGAACAAAGTTGTACGAATGGTTTCTCTGCTTAGTGGATAAGGTAAAGCAATACCCGCGCTACCATTGACTAAAAAGTTAGCCCCTAAAGAATTATTACGGAAATCCTGCGGGCCTAATGAATAACTTTGATACCCACGCACCTGACCGGGTTGCGCAATACCGCCAGCAAAATAGTTTTCAAAAAATGGTAACCCCTTGCCATTAAATTGGTTTCCATAGCCCACATTACCATAAAGAGTAAAGATAAAATCTTTCAGTAAAGGATAATAAGCCCGCGCTTGGTAAGAGGCTTTGTAATAATCGAAGGATTTGGAGTTGGCAGGTAAGGCGACTAATAAAGTAGTTTGTTGATTGGTTCCACTTGTCGGATAAGGGAGCTGATCATATGTATTACGGTTCCAGCCCGAATTGAGACGGATTTGTTGAAAATTCCGCCCATATAAATTCACAAAATTTTGGTATTGGGGAACTATTCCTACTGATTGAATATTTAAACCCTGATATCCATATCCATACTGAAAACTGCTATTGTCACTAAGGCGCATGTTATAGGTAACATTTCCACCAAAACGGTCGGAGCCATACGAAGCTACGTCCAAATGCTTGGGATCTACCTTGGCAAAATAAAAGTCTACACCGCGGCCTATGCCAGTATTGGTATAGAAAGGATTGTAGTAATTTAATGAGTAATTTTGTCCCCAATAACTGGCATTAAATCCTACGCCTACTGTGCGCCCGGTACCCATAAAGTTATATTGGTTAAACGCAGCGTTAAATTGAGGTCCATTAGTACCATAACCCAACGAGGCATTTGCTTCTGCAGAATGGGCCTCCTCCACGTCTACATCTAAATCAACCTGGTTATTCGTTCCAGGCACGGGAGTAGTTTTTATATTCACATTTTTTAAGTAATTTAAAAGATGTAACTGCCGCTCTGATTCTTTAATATTATGCAAGGAAAGAAGTGATCCTTCATTTTGACGAATAATATTACGCAATACATAATCACCCGTTTTGGTATTTCCATGGAAATTGATGCGGCGAACATAAATATGCCTGCCGGGATCTACAACAAAAGTTATAAATACAGTCTTATTTTTTTCATCTACCTTTGGCTCAGCATTTATCGCCGGAAAACCATAGCCCACGTCGCCTAATTCTTGGCCTATAGCAGACACCGATTCCGTAACCACTTTACGTGAAAAAACTGTTCCCGGTTTTATTTTTACAATGGAATTAATTTTTTCTTTGGGGACAATGGTATTTCCCACTACATCGAACCCTGAAAAATGATATTGCGGCCCTTCTTCAATTTGAATATTAATAAAGACATCTTTTTTATCAGGAGATAATAGAACTTGAGAAGATATGATAGAAAACTTTAGGTATCCTCTATCCAAATAAAACGAGCGTAAGGCCTCTAAAGAAGAGTCCATGGCTGTTTTAGTGTACTGATCTTTTTTACTAAAGTAAGTAAACATGCCACTGCTACTTAGATCTAATTCTGATAACAGTTCACTTTCTGAAAAATCATGATTACCGATTATTTTGATTTCTTTAATCCGGGATACTCTTCCTTCCGAAATGGTAACGTTAATGGCAACTCGATTTTCTGTAAGGGAAGTAACATGGGATTCAATACGCGAATTATATTTGCCACGTATGTTGTAGACTTGTTTTAATTCTTTTTCCAATCGTTCTAATGCAGAGCGTTGAAAAACTTGTCCCTTTACCAATCCTAAGTCTTTTAATATTTCTTTCATTTTATCGCCAGGAATTTCACTATTCCCAACAACGTTTATAGAACCAATTGTTGCTCGCTCAATTACACGGACAATTAAAGTATTGCCTTGCCTTTCTAATTCCACAGACTGGAAAAATCCTGTTTCATAAAGGGCACGAATTATTTGCGGGGTAGAAGAAGCACTGATTTCTTCCCCTACTTGTACAGGAAGGTAATTTAAAACTGTCCCCGTACTGACTCGTTGTAGACCAATTACTTTAATATCTTTAACGATGAAACCGTTAGCGGCATTAATCTCGGCAGACCAAAACAATGCAGTAGAACAAACGCCCAAAAGAAATTTTTTACTTATTTTATTCATTATTATTTTTTATCCAGGACAACCTGCAGTCGATAAAACTCAAATTTTGGAAACCTTTTATAGGAACTAAGGCCAACTGTCAACTCTACAAATACAATCTCTACCCTAATCGGGATAAATCATTTGTAAAACCAATAACCATTAAAGCAAATAATAAAACCAAACCCAGGTATACCCCAGCGGATTTTACAGGTTCAGATAGAGGTTTTCGTCTAACTATTTCAATAACATAATAAAGTAAATGCCCCCCATCAAGCATAGGAATTGGCAGAATATTAAGCACTCCCAAACTAATACTTACTAGTGCTAAAAAATAAAGGTAATACGGCAATCCACTACGACCCGATTCGCCCGCGCCTTGGGCAATACCTACCGGACCACTGATTGTTTGTATCGGTAAATCACCTGTGATTAATCGCCCTATTAGTTTAAAAGTAGCGCCAGTGAGGCTTATAGTTTGTGCGAGGGCTGAATTGGCAGCCTGCCACACATGCTCTCGATGTTCGCGAAGTAAATTAGGAGGCCAATTTACTTTTTGCGACTGTACACCCAGGAATCCCTGCGCGACCCCATCTTTTTGGACAACACCTGTTTTCCCTTTTAATAGTTGAATTTTTCCTTGACGATAGATTTTTAAAGTAATAGTCGTATCCGGGTTTGCTTTAACATAATTTACCAATTGCAACCAGTCTGTTACCTCAATGTTATTTATCGATAGAATTTTATCATTTAATTGTAAGCCCAGCTTCTGCGCCGGTGTATTTTTTAAAACTTCTCCAACAAAAGGGGGAATGCTAGGGATAAAAGGTGTAATTCCCAAGCTCTTTAAAATATCTGGATTTTGGGGATCAATCTGCCATTTGGCCAAAGGTAGCCACAAAGTGGCTGTTCTATTATCAGTTAATGACTTAACTTTTATAGAGGTAGGTTCATAAGTTCCCAACAATGGCATGAGCGCATATTGGAAATCATGCCAACTAGTAATTT
>NZ_LR134431.1 GCF_900637865.1 Legionella adelaidensis | reverse complement strand
TTTACGCTGCAAAAAAACCCCAGAACCCGAAACCAATCAAAGAGTAGAAGAAGCTTTACGTATGGTGCATTTGGAGGGATTTGCGCAAAGAAACATACGTCAATTAAGCGGTGGTCAACAGCAACGCGTAGCCATAGCACGAGCAATTGTTAATCGTCCACAGGTGCTCCTCCTGGATGAGCCTTTAAGCTCTTTAGATTACCGCTTACGTAAAGCCATGCAATCAGAATTAAAACAACTTCAGAAAAGTCTTAACATGACTTTTATTTTTGTAACCCATGATCAAGAAGAAGCCTTATCTATGTCTGATCGCATAGTCATTTTTAATCAAGGCCGGATTGAACAAGTCGGTACTCCAAGAGCTATTTACGAAACCCCCAAAAACTTACATGTGGCCCGTTTTATTGGAGAGGTCAATATTTTTGATATTGAAATAAAGGCTATTGAGAATGGTGATTTGTTGACTGAAATAGAATCCCAGCCTCTGCATTGTAAAAATACCGGGAATTACAACGTTGGGGATCGTTTGCATTTATTAATTCGGCCAGAAGATATTCGTGTGTGGGACGAAAGCGAAGTAGAAAGTACGGCAGATATGTTACCTGGGAAAATAGTAGATATTACTTATAAAGGCTCGACAGTGGATGTTAAAGTGCAATTGCCTTCAGGCACCATTATTAGCGCTTCCGAGTTTTTTGATGAGGACGATGATAAATTAGAGTACTCACCCAATGAAAGGGTTTGGGTTCAATGGTTCAAAGGCTGGGAGGTCTTGTTACCTTATGAGGAGTAAACCGTATTCAATACAAATTATTTATGGCTGGCTTATTTTATTTTCGTTTATCCCTCTTTTTTTAGTATTTATTGCCAGCTTTTTAACGAAAGATCCCCAGCACCTGGTAGGCTGGCCATTCACCCTAAAAAACTATAGCGAACTATTATCTCCTCTTTTTGGAAAAATTTTTCTTCGTTCGTTTATTATGGCATTTATTACTACCTTTCTTTGTTTACTCCTGGCCTACCCTTTCAGTTATCTATTAATTCGCTCTAAACACCGCTCTTTACTTCTGATGCTCATCATTATTCCATTTTGGACCAGTTCTTTAGTGCGCACTTATGCATTAATCGCCATTTTAAAATTTAAAGGGCTCATCAATTTACTCTTATTAAATTTACACATAATTGACCAACCTCTCTCGCTTATGTATAGCAATTTTGCCGTAATTATTGGACTCGTATATAACTTATTTCCCTTTATGGTATTACCTATCTTTGCCAACATGGAACGGTTTGATTTTAAATTAATTGAAGCTGCTAAAGACTTGGGCGCAGGAAAATGGGCTATATTTTATCGAGTCTTTTTGCCGAATACTTTGAGCGGTATTATTTCCGGCTCTCTCATGGTATTTTTACCGGCAATGACTTTGTTTTATATCCCTAATGTATTGGGAGGAGCACGTTCCGTATTATTAGGTAATTTAATACAAACCCAATTTCTAGTATTAGAAAATTGGCCGCAAGGAGCAGCCACCAGTATGGTCCTAACCTTTCTGCTTCTCATCTTGCTATTTTATTATCGGCGTTATGCGCGGGAGCTCATTCATTGAAAACAGCAGCGCAAAAACTGTATATGACCCTTATTTACTTCTTTTTGTATTTTCCCCTACTAGTACTCATTTTTTATTCCGTTAATTCCGCTCGTTTTTCACTACAATGGCAAGGGTTTTCAACCAGATGGTATGCGGAGTTATTTTTAGATAGAGGATTATGGAATGCGTTTTTTAATTCACTCATCCTGGGTGCTTGCGCATCATTTATAGCCACCATGGTGGGACTTTTAGCTTGCGTTCATTTATTCCTTCACAAAAATAGTAAGCATCGTTCCTTATTCATATTACTTCTTTTGTTAATTATTATTCCCGATTTAGTACTGGGGGTGGCTTTGCTTATATTTTTTAATGTGAGCAATATCCCTTTAGGATTTTTTAGCTTATTAATTGCTCATATTACTTTTTGTATTCCTTTTGTGGTCTTAACCGTCAATACGCGTATCCATACGATTGATGCTAATGTTTACTATAGTGCTCTCGATTTAGGGGCAAGCAGAGCAAAAGCCCTATACAGGATCCTGCTTCCCCTATTGTGGCCCGCCGTATTAAGTGCCTTTTTATTATGTTTTACCCTTTCTTTTGACGACGTAATTATTAGCTATTTTGTAGCAGGCCCCGATTTTTCCATTTTACCTTTAACTATTTACTCGCTAGTAAGAGCCGGCGTTACCCCAGAGCTCAATGCGCTTTGTTCCATCACTTTCATCATTTCAATGTTATTAGTAATTATTGCCCACCGGGCAGCAGGAAAATCCCTATGAAACAGCTTTTTCTTATCACACTTATTTTTTTCTGTCATACATTGAATGCTGCGGAGAAAATTGTAAACGTATATGCCTGGGGAGGCGAGCTACCAAAAAAAGTAATTCAACAGTTTGAAGAAGAGACTGGAATTAAAGTCAACTTCTCAACTTACGATAGCAACGAAACCATGTACGCTAAACTGAAAGCATCCCACAGGAATGTATATGACGTGATCTTACCTTCCGCTTACTATGTAGAACGAATGAAAAAGCAAGCAATGCTCACTGCTCTTGATAAGCAAAAACTTCCCAACCTATCCAATTTAGATCCTCTATTTCAAGCGAATGAATATGATAAAAATAATCAATACAGTGTACCTATTATTTGGGGAGCCACCGGAATCTTCTACAATTCACAATGGGTTAAAACGCCTGTAAATGCCTGGAGCCAATTATGGGAAAAAAGATGGCGTAAGCACTTGCTTTTATTAGATGACGCACGCGAAGTATTTTCGATGGCGTTACTGAGTTTAGGATACAACCCGAATGACTCCAATCCGCAACATATACAGTTAGCCTTCGAAAGGCTTGTCCAGTTAATACCGAATATTAAGTTATTTGCAAGCGATAGTATTCAAGCAGTCATTATTGATGAAGATGCCGTTATCGGTTCCGTATGGAATGGTGACGCTTTTAAAGCTTCTGCAGAAAATCCAATGATTCGATTTATGTATCCTAAAGAGGGATTTGTAATTTGGGTAGACTGCTTGGCAATCCCAACCAACCCACCGCATTTAGAAGAAGCCTATGTATTTATTAATTTTATATTGCGGCCAGACATAGCGGCGCAAATAGCATTAATTGAAGGGCATGCTATTACTAATCTAAAAGGAAAGGCATTGTTACCAAAAAATATACGGGATAACTCTATGGTGTATCCAAGTGAAGAAACATTAAAAAGAGGATTTTTTCAAAGAGATGTGGGAGATGAAACGATTCTTTTATTTAACCAGTATTGGGAAGAGTTGAAGTTGTCATTGTAGCTGAGAGCCTGGTTGCTTGCCAACCAGGTTTTGGATCTAATCGTAACCAGAGACCCGAACCTGGTTGACAAGCAACCAGGTTACGAATTTTCTTGATTCGGGAGATAAGGCCAATAATTTACTTCTTCTCAAAAATCTCCCCAAAACACAGCGCCATCATCACAATAAAAAAATAACCGGGTCCAGAATAGAACAACATAGAATCTGATAGGCTTCCCACTAAAGTAGCTATCAATAACCCGAAAACTATAGGTCTATATTTTGTTAAATCCCAAGCGGTAAGATACAAAATAAAGAAAAATGAAAGAAGCAAGAATAAACCCACTATGCCAAACTCTGTCGATACTAACCAATACTGACTATGCGGCTCCCGTAGCTTATGGTCCCACGAAGGTACTGGTTTTTCTTCTTGAAAGTAGTAAGTAAAAGAACCTGTTCCATTACCTATCCATGGACTTCTTAATAGTAGTTGTTTTGAAAATGCATGAAACTGTAACCGATAGCCTATAGAAGTATCTTTGTTATTCTGATGGAATTCTTGCCACTCTTGGGCAAGAATTGTAATTTTATTTTGTAATCCCTTATTCATGTAAAAAACAGCTCCCAGAATAAAGATACTAGCAACAAAAGCGAGCAGGGCTTTTTTAAAAGAAAGGACTTGCAAAAGCAACATTGCCATTAACAATAAATAAATAATTATTCCGGTTTTACCTGTATTCACGAAAATAATTTGATAAGAAAATAATACCCATAGCAATGCATATCCAAAACGCGGGGGAGTATTTTTAGTTTGGAAGAAAAAAAGAGCAGACAAATACGCAGCAAAAGACATTAAATAACCAGTCACAATATGATTCAAAAATACTTCACCCGGATCAGCACCATCGGTCGAGAAAAAATATTTCTCTATCGAAACAATACAAGTAATTAACATGGCCACTAGAAAAGCATGCAACCCCACCTGGCGAGTATTTTCCCGTTTGAACCCGATAGCTAATACTGGCAAATACAGAAGCTTGCTATACTTTTCAACCACATAAAGCTGATCTTTTAAACTGGCTGGACTCCACGCCATACCAATTAAAGCCATCAAGAAAAGAAATAAACAAGCATAACCCCAATACGTTGAAAAACTTATACGTAAATCAGGCCAAAATTTGGGAACAGCTAAAATTAACACGGCGCTGAGAGTCAAAAAGATACTCTTTAATGATACGCTAATAGGAATAAAAAATAGGGTTAGACAGAGCAACAGCGGGATTGCGTAATGCGTAAGCCACTCTTTTTTATCTATGCTTAAATAGATATTCACTTCGCGCCATCCTCATTTAATTTTTTCCCCCCCGGCTTATTTGCATCCGGTAGCGATAGCTTTTTATCACGTTCGCCTTCTATTTTTTTTACCTCCGGTAAATCCTTTAATTGTCGGTCGGGATATAATTGCTTCAAACCTCTAAATAAAGTTCCCAGTGTATTAAGCCCGGCAAAGATTAACCCATTGAAACCGTCTAAAAAACCACGTTGTAAAATAAAGCAGCGGAAAAACATCCATCCTGTACTAAACCCAATCTTCACAACATTGGTTTTTTCCCCTCGTTGGATACGAATTTTGGCAGTATAGGAGGAGTAAAGATTTATTTTATAGAGCGCGTGCGTTAAATCACGGAAAGAATGGTGAATTAAAGGATTTTTTAGCTGAGATACTTTGCTTCCGCCGGGCAACATAATTTTTTCATGAACTATATCATCACTATAACGTGCCCCTTTTTTGCGAAACAAACGCACATGGCGCGTAGGGCTGGAAGAGTACCGCAAGGGTTTACCATAAAAATACATACGAATTGGAATTCGATAGGCGTCTGCTGCTCCTGATGTAATCGCATGTTGGATTTCTTTCTTTAGTTTTTCATCTACAGCTTCATCAGCATCTAAATTTAAGACCCAATCGCCAGAAGCAAAAGAAAGGGCTCGCTGCTTTTGAATACCAAAACCGCGCCAATCAGTTAAGTACACTTTATCCGTATATTCATGGGCGATTGCCACCGTTTTATCCAGACTACCTGAATCAAGTACAATAACTTCATCTGCCCATTTAACAGACTCAAGGCAGCGCCGAATATTGCCTTCCTCATTTTTGGTGATGATGATAACGCTAAGCATAGTGGATTTTTTGACAAAAATTATTACCATTTTAGCAACGTAGTCTGGTTGCTTGCAACCAAGTTTTTGATTTTACAAAAAGGAGAAAGTTGGAAATGAAAAACACATCTAACGTAGGTTGGCGCCGCTAGGCCCAACAAACAATCTCGCTAATGAGTGTTGGGGCTAGCGGCGCCAACCTACATTTTCTGAATACTGGTGGCCAAGTGGCGTAGCCTTGATGCAGCGAAGCGTACTCAAGGATTTCAATGGTAATTAACTAGAAGATAAACCTGGTTGGCTAGCAACCAGGTTACGAGTTTTCTCAGATGCCGCGGGTCAACTAAATTACCCCTTCCCTATGGTCATGACTTTCAAAATGCAATTTACCATCTTTCATTTTGAGAAGGACATGCCCACCATTGGCAAGTTTTCCAAAGAGCAGCTCTTCAGCCAGCGGTTTTTTCACGTGCTCCTGAATGAGCCTTGCCATTGGCCTTGCGCCCATGGCTTTGTCATACCCATTCTCAATAAGCCATTGCCTCGCCGCTTTTTCTACTTTAAAAGTGACTCCTTTGCTACTTAATTGTTCTTCAAGTTCCATAATAAACTTGTCAACTACTAACCCTATTGTTTGAGCATCCAGTGAAGTAAAGTTAATAATGGCATCCAATCGATTTCTAAATTCAGGGCTAAACTGTTTTTTAATCGCTTCGAGGCCATCATTGGCATTGTCTTGCAAAGAGAAACCTATCGAGTTTCTACTTATTTCACTAGCCCCAGCATTACTGGTCATAACTAATATTACATGACGAAAATCTGCCTGGCGACCATTCGTATCGGTTAAAGTCCCATGATCCATGATTTGCAATAGCAAATTAAAGACGTCAGGATGGGCTTTTTCAATTTCATCCAGAAGGACCACAGAGTGCGGATTTTTAGTCACAGCTTCTGTTAATAATCCACCTTGGTCAAAGCCCACATAACCAGGAGGCGCACCGATTAAACGGGAAACTGTATGTTTTTCCATGTACTCAGACATGTCAAAACGTAGCAAGGCAATTCCTAATACATTGGCTAATTGCCTTGTTACTTCTGTTTTACCCACACCTGTTGGCCCGGCAAACAAAAAGCAGCCTACGGGTTTTTGTGGTTCACGAAGGCCGGAGCGTGCCAACTTAATAGCAGAAGCCAAGGCAGTAATCGCTTCGTCTTGCCCATACACTAACAGCTTCAAATCGCGTTCCAGGTTACGGAGAGTATCTTTATCACGAGCTGAAACTTTTTTCAGTGGAATGCGTGCAATGTTTGCGACTACATTTTCTATCTCGGAAACGCTAATAATTTTTTTACGTTTACTTGGGGGCAATAAGTTTTGGAATGCCCCGGCCTCATCCACCACATCAATCGCTTTATCTGGCAAGAATCGGTCATTAATATATTTGGCTGACAGTTCGGCTGCAGCTTTTAAAGATGGTATAGAAAACTTAACGCCGTGGTGAGACTCCAAACGGCCTCGCAAGCCTTTTAATATCTCGAAAGTTTCATCGATGCTCGGCTCTGAAATATCAATTTTTTGGAAACGACGCGCTAAAGCCCGGTCTTTTTCAAAAATTCCCCGGTATTCTTGATAGGTAGTGGAACCTATGCATTTTAATTCGCCGTTCGCTAAAAGCGGTTTAATTAAATTAGAAGCATCCATTACCCCGCCAGAGGCCGCGCCTGCTCCAATAATGGTATGAATTTCATCGATAAATAAAATTCCACCTTCTTGCTCACCCAATTGCTTTAACACTGCTTTTAAACGTTTTTCAAAATCTCCACGGTATTTTGTACCTGCTAATAACGCTCCCAAATCCAAAGAATAAACTACGCAATTGCGAATGGCTTCAGGTACTTCTTTATCAACTATACGTTTTGCTAAACCTTCAGCAATCGCTGTTTTACCTACCCCAGCTTCTCCTACTAATAAAGGATTATTCTTTCTTCTGCGGCAAAGTACCTGGATAGTGCGTTGAATCTCCTCATTACGACCTATCAGTGGGTCAATTTTACCTAAACGCGCACGCTTATTAAGGTTTAGGCAATAACTTTCCAAAGGTGATTCATTCCCTTCGTTAGGCATCATCTCTTCGTCCATTCCAGAGTTAAGATGATCAGACATATCATTATTTTGGTATTTGGAAACTCCGTGTGAAATGTAATTAATCACATCTAAACGGGTAATATTTTCCCTTCGTAAAAAGAAAACTGCTTGGCTTTCTTGTTCACTAAAAATTGCAGCGAGGACGTTAGCACCGCTAACCTCCGTTTTACCGGCTGATTGAACATGAAAAACAGCACGTTGTAAGACACGTTGGAATCCTAATGTGGGCTGTGTTTCTCTATCCATTTCCTCATCTGGAATACGGGGGGTCGTTTCATCAATAAACTCAGTAAGATCGCGTCGTAATGCTTCAATATTTGCATCACAAGCTTGCAATACATTTCCAGCGGCTGGATTATCAAGTAAAGACAACAGCAAATGTTCTACCGTCATAAATTCATGACGTTTTTCTTTTGCTTCCTTAAATGCAAGATTTAAGGTAAATTCAAGCTCTTTGTTTAACATATTAGCTGCTCCTATCCCAGCGCCCCACCATTACTCAGGTTCCATGCTACATAGCAATGGATGTTCATTTTTTCTGGCATAATCATTAACCAGGACCACTTTTGTTTCTGCAATGTCGCGAGTAAAAACGCCACAAATACCCTTACCCTGCATATGAACTTGTAACATTACCTGAACTGCTATTGCTTCATTCATATGAAAAAACGTCTTTAATACCTCCACTACAAATTCCATGGGGGTGTAGTCATCGTTTAATAAAACCACTTTATATTTTCGAGGTTGTTTAAGCGCAGGTTTTGCTTCTGACTCAGCGACCTTATGCTCAACAATCTCCTCTAAATATTGCCCACTCATTTACATACACCCTTTATTAATTTTATAGTCTTTCATCAAGGATTTGGCCAGTAAATTTCATTAAATTTCATTAAAAAGTCTATGCCTGTCGTAATCTGTATCAAATTGTGTATCTTTACTTTCTGTTGTGAAAAAAATGTTGAATCTACATCAAGCAGTCATTGTCTCTCGATCTGGCCTCCATTATTCTAAAATTTCCGCTCCCCCACGGCCGCTCTGAGTCAGATCGTCTGAGCCACGACCGTAAGGGAGTGAAGGGTTTCCAACCTACACTACATATGCTTAATAATCGCATCCGCAAACCCGGAAGAGCTTACGCAAGTTGCTCCTTCCATCAGGCGCTCAAAATCATAGGTCACAGTTTTAGCTTCGATGGCCCCTTCCATACCTTTAACGATTAAATCAGCAGCCTCAAACCACCCTAAATGCCTTAACATCATCTCTGCAGAAAGAATAATGGAGCCGGGATTTACTTTGTCTTGGCCCGCATATTTTGGCGCAGTCCCATGAGTTGCTTCAAAAACCGCGACTTTTTCACCAATATTTGCGCCGGGAGCAATACCAATACCGCCTACTTGAGCAGCTAAGGCATCAGAAATGTAATCACCGTTTAAATTAAGTGTTGCGATAACGCTATAATCTTCCGGACGCAACAATATTTGCTGTAAGAAGGCATCAGCGATTACATCTTTGATAATAATGGGCTTACCTGTTTTGGGATTATTAAAGTGCAACCACGGGCCACCCTGGTATTCAGTAGCGCCAAATTCATCGCGAGCAACTTGATAGCCCCAATCTTTAAATGCCCCTTCCGTGAACTTCATAATGTTACCTTTGTGAACCAAAGTAACTGAGTCGCGCTTATTGTCTATAGCATATTGAATGGCCGCCCTAACCAGACGCGAGGTACCTTCTTTTGAAACCGGCTTAATGCCTATGCCACAATGGGTAGGGAAACGAATTTTTTTCACTCCCATTTCATTTTGTAAAAATTGAATAACTTTCTTAGCTTCCGGAGTATCAGCAGCCCATTCAATACCGGCATAAATATCTTCCGAATTTTCCCGAAAAATAACCATGTCGGTTTTCCATGGCTCTTTAACAGGGCTCGGTGTTCCCGTAAAATAACGGATGGGTCTTATACAACTATATAAATCTAATTCCTGGCGTATAGTTACGTTAAGAGAGCGAATTCCTCCACCCACAGGCGTGGTTAACGGACCTTTGATGGATACCAAAAAGTCTTTTAAAGCAGTCAACGTTTCTTTAGGTAGCCACTCATTCTCACCATACACCTCAGTCGCTTTCTCACCGGCGTACACTTCCATCCAGGCAATTTTTTTCTTATTACCGTATGCTTTTTTTACAGCCGCATCTACTACCTTAAGCATAGGTGGAGTAACGTCAACACCAATACCATCCCCTTCTATAAAAGGAATAATGGGATTATTCGGCACGTTCAAAGACAAGTTAGAATTGATGGTAATTGCCTGTCCTTCACCAGGGACTTTAATTTTTTGATATGTCATGAAACTTACTCCAGAATAAAGAGAAAGAATCATAACATAGGCATTAGCTTAAGTTTATACCCGTGAAACGTTGCGCCTTTGGCTACCTTATTTACATTGAAGGAGTTATAGAGTCAGTAGGCGCCTCTTCAGAGACTTTTTTTGGCTCTTCAACAGCGACAGCATTTAACCCTAAAATATTCCTAAAGAAATCAATAATAACTTGCCCAAAATTTCTTTTATCCCATACGGCTTGCACTTCGGCGTTACCATAGCTAATAAAATTAGACTCAATAGTGATTGCAGGCTTCTTCGAGGAAGAGGAAAAATCCACGTCAACACATGCCCCGGCTTTAAATACAAAATCATTACCGCGATCGGGTGAAACTAGCGGCAGCTCTAAACCCTGGACTTGCTTTTTTAAACCCTCCGATGCTTTTGTATCATCTACAACAGCAACTTGCTTAGCTGTATATACTTCCTGGACCTTAAAGCCATTCTCGTTTGTGGTTATTCTTATTTGCCTAGTGCTTTGGGGTTGATTGACTTGTAATCCCGCTTCATTGAAAATCATATTACTCATGGAGGCAGAAACCGGAAACATGAGTCCCCCCTGATGAAAAGCAGTAGCTAAATAATCAACCACTTCATCTTTATTCACTTCTTTCTTCAGATCTTTAAGGATAACTTCTTTGAAGAATTGTTTAACGTCTTCCGTAGAAGCAAACTCATTATATTTGCTTCGCCATGTTTTTACTGAAATACCGTCTACCGTTGCATCAATTACTGCCAAACGAAACCAGTCCATTTGAAGGTTATTATCACCAAAATTGACATTTCCTGGACTTACCGGACTATATTGAGAAGCGAATCTTTCCCATTTTTTCATTATTAACACCCAATTACACTAGTTAATAAAATTTTATAGGATAAACATTAAGGAAAAATTATGAAGAGAAAAAATTTTATAAATTTGGTTAAATTGTGAGCACATAGGTCAGCAACAAAAAATACTGGAGAAAACCGGGAGCTGAATACAGTATCGGCGTCTATCTACATTATAAAATTTTTTGATTTTATTTTTTGAATAAAGATACTTTCAGCCAAAATACGCACCCAAGGCCATAAAAGCATAGCAAGTATAGTGCTGCCCACCACGGTAATACTACTATAGTTATTTCCAAGGAACGCATCGATTAGCAATAAAATACTTTCATATATCAGGGCAAACAATCCAATTAATACCATTTGCTGACCTACGGAAAAAAAAGCAAATCGCCGTGTTTTACCCGTAGCTACCCAGGTAGTTATTAACAAAGCAAATGCGTTCTCTCCAATGACATGGAATAATAAAATGTCCAAGCAAAGCCCTAAAAAAAATACGGAAATCGTGGAAAAATTTTTTGGTAAATAGAATTCGGCATATAAAAGCAATAAAAGAACCCAGGGAGGCCTCACTCCTAACATAAATTCCGGGAGAGGCAATATAGTCAAAATTAGCGCAACAATTAATGCTAACAGTAAGCGAATATTTACGTTCATGCTTCATCCATAACTTTCATACGTTCTTCAATTTGTGCAGTTAATTGGGCATGTTCTTTTTCGGGCCAGATTAATAGAACTAACCGATTGCGATTTAATAAAGCAATAGGGCTTACGTTTACTTTAATAAATTCTTCTCCCGGAATATTTTTTACTTCTTCCACTGTTCCTACCGGATACCCTTCAGGATAGCGCCTACCCAAGCCTGAGGTAACTAGCAAATCCCCTTTTCGAATAGAGGAGCTTTTGGGTAAGTTGATTAATGACAATTGGCTGAGATTGTTTGTCCCTACTAGAATAGCGCGCTCCCCTGTACGCGTATTTTGGACGGGGACAGCGCTTTTAGCGTCTGAGATTAGTAGAACCGTACTTGTCATGGAGCCTACATCGATTACCTGCCCCATAACTCCTTTGGCATCGAGGACGGGCTGCCCTACAGTGACTCCATCTCTTTTCCCTTTATTGAGGACCAAAATTTGCCGGGAAAGAGTCGTATCCACAGCCAATATTTGTGCTGCCATGGCTTTAGTCGTGGCATCAGAAGAAGCTAATAATAATTCTTTTAATTGAGAATTTTCGTTACGAATAACTAATAACTGCTGTAATTGGGCCTCCAGCATAGTTTGTTGGTAGCGAAGCTGCATATTTTCATTGATTAATTCTTTTTTGGTAGTCACTAATGAGCGGATCCATCCTATTACCCGTACAGGATAATCCACGGCGTATTGCAGGGGAGCAACTACAATAGAAAAACCACTGCGTAACCTACCCAGGTATTGATAATGATAATCGGCGACCATAAGAATAATGGAAAATGCCAAAGCAAACACAAATCGTAATGATGAGTGTCTACCTTTGGCAAAAAGTTTCTTATGTGAATTATTCTGTTGAGAGGAAATCACCACCACGCAGGTCCATGGTTTCTAATGCTTTACCACCACCACGTGCTACACAGGTAAGAGGATCTTCTGCAACCAGTACGGGTAGGCCAGTTTCTTCCATTAACAGGGTATCCATATTTTTTAATAATGCCCCGCCGCCGGTAAGTACCATTCCTCGCTCAGCGATATCTGCAGCAAGTTCTGGTGGTGCTAATTCAAGAGCAGCCCTCACTGCACCTACAATACCAGATAATGGTTCTTGTAAGGCTTCCAGGATTTCTGCGCTGGTTAATGTAAAACTACGAGGCACTCCCTCAGCAAGATTACGCCCACGCACTTCGATTTCGAAAAGATCGCGGCTGGGGAAAGCGGAACCAATTTCGTGCTTAATACGCTCTGCCGTTGTTTCACCGATTAAGGTTCCATAATTACGGCGAACATAGGAAACAATCGCATCATCAAATTTATCACCACCAATACGAACAGACTGATGATAAACAATTCCGCTCAAGGAGATAATGGCTACTTCTGTCGTTCCACCACCAATATCCACGACCATAGAACCACTGGCTTCCTCCACAGGCATTCCAGAACCTAAAGCAGCTGCCATAGGCTCTTCAATTAGGAATACTTCCCTTGCACCAGCCCCCATTGCGGATTCACGAATAGCGCGACGCTCAACCTGGGTAGAACCACAAGGCACACACACCAATACGCGCGGGCTAGGGCGAAGAAAACGATTTTCATGCACTTTATGAATAAAGTGTTGCAACATTTTTTCCGTAACGAAGAAATCAGCAATAACTCCATCTTTCATAGGACGAATCGCATTAATATTTCCAGGGGTTCTGCCAAGCATACGTTTGGCTTCTAAGCCTACTGCCGCCACACGTTTTTGCCCTGATTCGTTACGCAAGGCAACCACGGATGGCTCATTTAATACAATGCCCTTGTCTCTTACATAAATAAGTGTATTGGCTGTTCCCAAATCAATAGATAAATCATTGGAGAATACACCGCGTAATTTCCTAAACATGCACTTCTCTACCTCATTATTATTTTGGGAGCACTTTAACTTAAATTGAGATAAAAATCGACAGATCTAGTGAAAGATTTTTACTCATATAAAAGAGTCTGGAATTAAAAAGCAGGTTAGCGCTAAAGTCCAACCAAACCCATGTCAAAAAAATTATTAAGCCTTTTTGGCTAAACTATACATCAAAGACTTCTAAAAATATTTTTAAGCGATTCTTTACGAAATTTTTTCCAAAAGTAGGCACATTGGCTAACTCTTCCACCGAGCTAAATGCGCCATGATTTTCTCTATAGGTAATAATTGCTTCGGCCCGCTTTTGGCCAATATACGGGGCTGCATGAATAAGTTCTTTTAACTCTGCCGTATTTAAATTAATTTTAGCGTGAGCAAAAGTGCTAATAATTAAAAAAAATAAAAATAAAAACAAAGGCGTAATTTTCACGGGATCTCCTTTCCTGTGGACTTGCTAAGCTCCTACGATTCTGCCTGTTTGTGAATTACAAATGCCACACAAGCTGTTATTTTTTTTGCCATATCTAAATGTAAAAATTCATTGGGGCCATGCGCATTCGAATGAGGGCCCAAGACCCCTGTTATCATATATTGCGCCTCAGGGAATTCCTTACCGAGCATAGCCATAAAAGGAATAGTCCCTCCCTCCCCCATAAAGACAGCAGGTTTTTGATAGAAGCTTTCCGAAGCACCATGAATGCCTTCTCTTAACCAGGGGGCAGTATGCGGTGCATCCCACCCTGTAGAAGCAGAGAATATAGTTACACTTACTTTTGCATTATAGGGTGGGTTTTCTGTAAGTACTGTGGAAATTACTTTGGCTGCTTCTTTGGCGTCCACAATAGGGGGTAGCCGCATAGAAAATTTTAAAGCGGTTTCAGGCCTTAAAACATTCCCCGCGTTAGAAATCGGCGGTAAACCCCGGGCACCGGTAACGGTTAGCGCAGGTCGCCAAGTACGATTAAGTAATAATTCCTGTTCGTTAGTTTCTATACTTTGTACACCAGGGTGAAGAGGGAGAGAGTCGATAATTCCTTTACCTAAAACAGCTGCACATTCCGCAGCTTCACTCACTCTATCCGGCGGAATTTGGCAATGCAATTCTTGTAACTTAACATGACCCGTGGATTCTTCCTCTAAACGGCTTAACAATTCGCGCGCTACCCGAAAGCTATCTGCCACAATCCCGCTTCCATAACCAGAGTGAACACCTTCCGTTAATAACTCAACCTTGAGTTCGCCGGCAACGTCCCCACGTAACGAAGTAGTTACCCATAGTTGCTCATAATTTCCTGCACCCGAATCCAAGCAAACAATTAGATGGGGGGTTCCCAATTTTTCTTTGAACGCTTCAATGTAAAAGGGTAAGTCTGAACTCCCGCTTTCTTCAGAAGCTTCTATAAGAATTTTGCAATGACCGTGGGGAACTCCTTGCTGCTGCAATGCATTAATCGCGGTTATTGCCGAAAACACAGCATATCCATCGTCTGCTCCCCCTCTGCCGTATAAACGGCCATTTTCCAATACGGGTTTCCAAGGGCCTAAATCATTCCGCCATCCCGCCATTTCCGGCTGTTTATCCAAATGGCCATACAGTAGGACTTCCTTATTAGCTTCACCTGGAATATCAATTAAAATAACCGGTGTTCTATTTTTAAGGCGCAAAATTTCCAGGTTCATTTTTTTAGGCGAATGCGATTTACACCAATTCACAATCAATGCAACCGCTTTCTCCATATAGCCATTTTTCTGCCAATCCGGATCAAAAAGTGGAGACTTATTAGGAATCTTTATGTACTCAACTAAAGTTGGTAATATTTCTTCATCCCACTGTGCGTTAATGTACTCTAAAAGCTTGTGCGGTTTTAGCATGCTTGCTCCTTAATCATGGCCGCAATTTTTTCCGTAGCAGAAGAAATATTTAAAGCATCAATTTTTTCTATAATTTGTTCCTTCGTTTTTTGCACTTCATTAATAGCCGCAACTAACATATTGGGAGTTAAATCCTCTTCCATAATAATTTTACTCACCCCTTTTTCTTGAAAATAGCGCGCATTTTGAATTTGATCCCCTCTACTAGCCTGGCGGGAAAGAGGAATTAACACGTGGGGCTTTGATAAAGCCAAGATTTCGTAGAGAGAGTTCGCACCTGCTCTTGAAATAACAATATCACTGGCAGCAAATAAATCAGCAAGCTCGTCTTTGGCATATTCCATTTGAAAGTAGCCAGGGTGGTTTTGATAGGAATTTGCTACTTTCCCCTTACCGCATAAATGAATCACTTGAAAATGTTCGATTAAATGATTTAAAGATTGACGGATACAAGTATTCAAAGAATTCGCTCCTTGACTACCGCCAATGAACAATAAGCAAGGTTTTTCTTTTGTAAATCCACACAATGCCAGTCCTTTTTCTTTATTACCCAGAAATAATTGTTTACGAATTGGCGTACCTGTAACTTCTACCTTTGTTTTCTTTTTAAAAAAATTGCGCGCCGGAGTAAATGTTACACAAATCTTGCTAACAAAAGGAAAGCTTAAGCGGTTGGCAAGACCGGGACTTAAATCCGATTCGTGTGCGATAATGGGAATATTATTTAACCACGCACCTACCACAACAGGAAAAGCCACAAACCCGCCTTTAGAAAATACAACATCTACCTTTAATTTGCGCAGCAAACGATACGATTGCAGAATTCCCAGTAAAATTTTGAACGGATCAAGAAAATTTTTCCAGCTAAAATAACGGCGCAATTTTCCGCTACTAATTGCGTGGTATGGAACATTGATAGCGGTAATCATTTCTTTTTCTACGCTATCTTCAGAACCAATATAATCAATTTGCCAACCTTCTTCTTTTAATACCTCGATTAAAGCAATATTAGGGGTGACATGCCCCGCTGTACCGCCTCCAGTCAATACAATTCGATTACCCATGTTTTTTCTCATTTATTTGGAACTCATTCACTCATCAATTAAAAGGCTTAAATCGATTGCATTAACTGATTTAGTAAGTGCTCCTATTGAAATATAGTCAACACCTGTTTTAGCAATTGCTTCCAGGTTATTTAAACTTATCCCCCCTGAAGCTTCTAAATCCGTTTTTTTAGGGTTGTTTAACGCAACCGCCTCCGCAATCATCTCTACAGTAAAGTTATCTAATAAGATACGGTCAGGCTGGACAGAAAATGCCTCTTCTAATTCAGAAAAATTCTCAACTTCCACCTCAATTAGCAAATTCTTATGCAGTTCCCTGGCTGCTTTAACCGCCTTTTTTATATTACCACATGCTTTGATATGATTTTCTTTAATTAAAAACGCATCGTATAAGCCCATACGATGGTTTGTACCTCCCGCACATGCTACGGCATATTTTTGGGCAATACGTAATCCCGGTAAGGTTTTGCGGGTATCCAATAACTTTGTTTTATAGTTTTTTATTTTTTCCACATAGCGGTAAGTCAATGTTGCTGTACCCGAAAGTGTTTGTAAAAAATTTAAAATACTGCGCTCTGCTGTTAATACACTTCTTGCCGAACCATAAATGCTACAAAGTGTCATAGGCTCAGAAAGCCATTCTCCCTCAGAAACCAACCAGTTTAACCTTATTTCAGGGAAGAAGGTTGTCGCTATACAATTGACCCAGGGTTGGCCACACATAAGCATAGGCTCACGCGAGATGATTTTTGCGTGAACTACTAAATCATCAGGGAGCAGCAAGGCAGATACATCGCCAGAACCAATGTCTTCATTTAAGGCATTTGCTACATCTTTTTTAATAATATCAAGAGGAGGAACTTTCAACTTTTTCTCTTTTCTCATAGCGTTTTTTCAACCAGGGCGGTGCGATGAAAGTAGTAATTATTACCATAAAGATAATAGAAGAAAAAATGTGATCATCAATCACGCCCAAGGTAATTCCTATAGAAGCAAAAACCAGGCCCACTTCCCCTCTGGGGAGCATACCAATGCCGATTAATAGTCGATCATCCCCTTTTTTTGCCCCCAAACCACTTATCAATTTTCCAAGAATGGCTGCAATAATAAGACCTGTAGCCGTCCCTAATACTTTCCAGTGCAAGAATGTTTCTAACTTCACTTGTATGCCAATAAGCATAAAAAAGAGAGGGGCTAAAATAGCCTCAAAAGGTCGCATTAAATCATGTACGGATAACTCTTTTCTTTGGGTTTTCTCTCTTTCAAAAAAACCTTCATGGATGATTATACCTGCAGCAAAGGCACCAATAATCGTCGCCAGCTGCACTATAGAGGCTAGCCAGGCCAAACCCATCGAAAATATGAAAGAAATAAATAATTTTACTTCCCATGTTTCTAGGAAAGAAAATACTTTGACCGCTTTTTTAATAAGCCAGGGGCCAATCAGAATTGCACTGACCAGGAACAATAAAGCCAATAAAATAATTTGCGCCACTGTGCCTATGTCGATGGTATTTTTAACCACTATACTGCTAACTACGGCTAAAATAACCAAACCTAGAATATCGTCTAATACTGCCGCACCTAAAATGGTTTTAGCTTCACGCGTACGCAATTTCTTCATTTCTTTTAAAACGCGTGCGGTAATACCTACACTGGTGGCAGACAGGGTTGCGGCAACAAATAAATGGGTATTAAAAGAGGCTTCAGGAACTAATAGATACATAATAATAAAACCTAAAACGATAGGTCCCAAAATGCCTAAAAAAGCAACCTGCGTAGATTCTCGCCCGGTATGCTTCAATTCCTCTACTGAGCTCTCTAGCCCCACCATAAATAGTAAGAAAATAACTCCATACCGAGAAAAAATATCGAGCACGTAAGCTACTTTAATCAAATCAATACTATTAGGGTTTCCTAATGCCTGCATAACGCGTGGAATAGATGAAGGGTCTGTAATACTGGTGTGAACAGCGGTGGCTAAAGGTACGCCTTCAAACATATCTTTTAAAACCGTAAATATAGCCCCCCCTTCTCTTAAAATAACCGCTGCATGTAAATCAAAAAAATAACCTACGTTGCCGACTAGAACTCCCATTAGCAACTCACCTAATACGCCAGGTTGATTAAATGCTATAGCAATAGAGCGGCCGATTAAACCAAGGAAAAAAATTAGCGTGACCCAAAATATAACCAATGAAACCGGGTCGCCATGATTGTTTTGAGCCGAGCTAGCCATTAAAAGACCCGGCAGGAGGAGTAGAACGAAAAAAATCCTTTTTTTAAAATAATGCATTTTTCTCACTAATTTTTCTTCTGTTCAGCCAGGAATAAACAAGTTTCTAAAACTGAATCAGGATTTAACGAAATACTTTCTATACCTTCTCGCATCAACCATTCAGCAAAATCAGGATGATCAGAAGGACCTTGTCCACAAATTCCTACATATTTACCCTGTTTTTTACAGGTGGAAATAGCCATATGTAATAAGCTTTTAACTGCATCATCGCGCTCGTCAAAAGCACTGGCAACCAGACCTGAATCCCTATCTAAACCCAATGTTAATTGGGTAAGATCATTGGAGCCAATTGAGAATCCATCAAAATATTGTAAAAATTGCTCCGCTAATAACGCATTGGAGGGAAGCTCACACATCATAATAATACGTAAACCCATCCTCCCTCGTTCCAAGCCCTGTGCTTTTAATAAATCAATCACCTGTTTTGCTTCATTCACGGTACGCACAAAGGGAATCATTACCTCCACGTTAGTCAATCCCATATCTTCCCGTACACGTCGAACGGCTAAACATTCCAAGGCAAAACAATCGGCAAAATCAGGTGATATATACCGCGATGCCCCTCTAAATCCGAGCATAGGATTTTCTTCGTGCGGCTCATACTCTTTCCCACCCACTAAATTGGCATATTCGTTTGATTTAAAATCAGATAAACGCACAATAACCGGTTTAGGATAAAAAGCAGCAGCAATTGTCGCAATCCCTTCTTTCAGCCGCTCAATATAAAATTCCACAGGAGAACTATAAGCTATCGTTTTTTCACGAATAAATTCTTTGAGGTTTTTGTCTTGTAAGGAATCGTAATTCAACAATGCTTTTGGGTGGATACCTATGGAGTTTGAAATCAAGAACTCTAATCGCGCTAAACCTACTCCTGAATTAGGAATCGCCTGAAATGCAAAAGCCCGTTCCGGATTGCCAACATTTAACATAACCTTGGTGGGTAATTCAGGCATGGAGTCTACATCCAGGCGCACCAGCTCAAAAGGTAATATACCTGCATAGACATAACCGGTATCCCCTTGTGCACAAGAAATGGTAACTAAATCGCCGTCTTTAATAGTCTTTGTGGCATCCCCGCAGCCAACCACAGCAGGAATTCCCAATTCTCTGGCAATAATAGCTGCATGGCATGTTCTTCCTCCACGATTGGTGACAATAGCAGCGGCACGTTTCATGACAGGTTCCCAATCGGGATCCGTCATATCAGAAATAAGAACATCCCCGGCCTGGACACGATGCATTTCACTGATATCTTTAATAATGCGAGCCCTACCTTGGCCAATACGCTGTCCTATACTGCGACCTTCACTTAAAACTTCACCTTTTTCTTTTAATTTATAGCGCTCCAGAACTTGCTTATTAGCCCGACTTTTAACTGTTTCTGGCCTTGCTTGCAAAATATAAATTTTCCCATCCACACCGTCTTTTGCCCATTCAATATCCATAGGGCGTTGGTAATGCTTTTCAATGATCATGGCCTGTTTAGCCAATAATTCGATTTCTTCAGTATTTAAAGAGAACCGTAATTGATCATTTTTATCCACACTTACCACTTCTACTGTTTTATCGGCTTTATCGCTATAAACCATCTTTATTGCTTTAGTGCCACGATTTCTTCGTAAAATGGCAGATTTATTTTCTGCTAAAGCCGGTTTAAATACGTAGAATTCATCAGGATTTACGGCGCCTTGCACCACCATTTCCCCCAAGCCATAGGAAGACGTAATAAATACAACCTGGTCAAAACCCGATTCTGTATCCATAGTAAACATTACTCCACTACTGGCCAGATCACTTCTAACCATTTGTTGGATACCTGCCGAAAGTGCCACATCTTGGTGAGAAAAACCTTGGTGAACGCGGTATGCAATAGCCCTATCATTAAATAGGGAGGCGAATACTTGTTTAATGGCAACGAGTATGGCTTCAATGCTTTTTACGTTCAACATAGTTTCTTGTTGACCGGCAAAAGAGGCATCGGGCAAATCTTCTGCCGTAGCTGATGAGCGAACGGCAACGCTGAAGCTATCATGGCCTATAGTCTTGGCGAGCGTATGGTATGCCGTTCTTATTGCATCTTCAAAAGCTCCGCTAAAAGGAGTAGCTAAAATCATTTCACGAATTTTTTTACCCACTATCGTTAATGCTTCCACATCATCAATATCAATGGTTGTTAGTAAGTCATAAATTTGTTTATCAAGTCCATTGGTACTTAAAAACTCACGAAACGAATCTGCAGTAGTAGCAAACCCGCCAGGAACCAAAATCCCCTTACTACTTAAATGGCTTAGCATTTCACCTAAAGAAGCATTTTTACCTCCCACTTGCTCCAGGTCCTTCATACCGACTTCACGCAAATCAATCGTATGGTTGCTAACTGCCATTCTCTACTCGCTTTTATTTACAAAATGAAAGTCATTCTACTTAAATTAGTAACGTAAGTGAATTGGATTGTACATTGTAGGTCTTATATGATTATTAGAGCCAATACTATCGTAAGTTAAGCCAAAAGAGCCCACAAACGAACTCTGAATAATCCCTAGGTTAATGCAGCCACTTGCATTTGTTTATTCATAGGACTTACGAAAAATCCCGAGGTCGAGGCAAAAAATGATTTTAACGAAGAGATCGGCATTTTTCGTAAGTCCTGATTCACATATTTGCAAGCTTGGCTTATCATATATGCTTTACTCTGGCGGTGATTCTTTATGCCTTTAACTCCTTTAAAAGCTATTTCTCCCATTGATGGCAGATATTTTAATAAAACTAGCGTTCTCGGACCTTTTTTTAGTGAATATGCCCTTATTTATTATCGTCTTTTGGTTGAAATTCGCTGGTTGGAATCACTTGCCGCAAATAAAGCAATTAGAGAAATTCCTCCATTTAGTGAAGCAATCCAGAATGCTTTACAAGATATTCTTAAACAATTTAATGAGGAAGAAGCTGCTCTTATCAAAGGGTATGAAAAAAAAACCAACCATGACGTTAAAGCCGTAGAATACTATCTTAAAGAAAAATTCGAGGGCTCTCCTGCTTTAACTCCTTTAATACCCTTTATTCACTTTGCCTGTACCTCAGAAGATATTAATAACGTTGCTTATGCATTAATGATGAAAGAGGGAATTGCGCAAGTTATCCTTCCATCGTTAGCTGAAATTATGGGTAGCATCACTCTCCTGGGAAAAAAACTGGGTGAAATACCAATGCTTGCCAGAACGCATGGGCAACCTGCAACACCTACCACCATAGGCAAGGAACTTATTAATTTTGCCGCCCGTCTAAAACGTCCACAGCAACAACTCGTAGAAGTGTTAATCTCGGCGAAATGCAATGGGGCTGTTGGTAATTACAATGCTCATGCTATTGCTTATCCTAACGTGGACTGGCGCAAGCATTGCTCCAACTTTGTGAGTTCTTTGGGATTGTCATTCAATGCGTATACCACTCAAATTGAACCTCACGATGGTATTGCGGAAGTATCCCACCTGCTTATTCGCATTAATAATATCTTATTAGATTATACGCGGGATGTATGGAGTTATATCTCTTTGGGTTACTTTAAACAAAAATCAGTAGCAGATGAGGTGGGGTCTTCTACCATGCCCCATAAAATAAACCCCATAGATTTTGAAAATGCCGAAGGAAATTTAGGCTTGGCTAACGCTTTATTTGAACACTTTGCCAACAAACTGACTCAATCACGTTTACAAAGAGACCTTTCAGACTCCACTGTTCTACGCAACTTAGGTGTTGGATTCGCTTACATGGTCATTGCTTTTCATTCCATTGCAAAAGGAAATGAGAAATTAGAGATTAATAAAGAAGCTTTACAACAGGATTTGGAGAAAAACTGGGAAGTCCTTGCAGAAGCCATTCAAACTGTCATGCGCAGATATGCAATTACAGACGCATATGAAAAATTAAAAGATTTAACCCGTGGACAACGAATTGATTCCAATAACTTGAAAGCATTTATCAATAATTTACCCTTACCCCAAGAGGTGAAACAGCAATTGTTAGATTTAACTCCTGAAAAATATATTGGACTGGCAACCCAACTCGTTAAAGCATTCTCATGAGCACACAAACAGGCAATACGTATGAATACGACGTCTTAGTTATTGGTTCTGGTTTAGCGGGATTACATTTTTGTTTGCAACTAATTCAAAAAGAACCAAAGATAAAAATTGCACTGATTTGTAAGGTAGAAGCTTTGGAGTGCAATAGCCGTTATGCTCAAGGAGGAATTGCGGCCTCCTATTTACCTGAAGATTCTATCGAGTCTCATATAAAAGACACTCTGCGCGCCGGTGACGGGCTCTGTTTTAAACCTGCCGTAAAAGCCATCATTAACAAAGCGCCAGAAGTCATCAAGCAATTAGAGGGATATTCCGTCCAATTTAATCGCTCAAAAGAGGGTAATTATGCATTGGCTAAAGAAGGAGGTCACTCACACAGACGCATATTTAATTGTGGGGATAAAACAGGATTAAACACAATTGAGGCCCTGCTTCACTTGGTTCGTTTACAACCTTCGATTCATTTATTCGAACACCATGTAGCTATTAATTTAATCACCCATTATCACCCACATAATACACGCGATCAGGGAGAGGTCTTAGGCGCCTATATTCTCGATTGTAAGAATGATTTAATTCATGCTTTTGCAGCCAACTCGGTTGTATTAGCAACGGGGGGCGCAGGTAAAACCTATCGTTATACTACTAACCCTATGGTAGCTACGGGGGATGGTGTAGCTATGGCTTATAGAGCAGGCGCACGCGTAGGGAATATGGAATTTTATCAATTTCACCCCACTCTTTTATATCATCATGAGGTAAATAATTTTTTAATTTCAGAAGCTGTACGCGGGGAAGGTGGTTTACTAAAAACGGCTGATACTTATGAACGTTTTATGCATAAATATGCACCCGAACAAATGGAATTGGCTACGCGTGATGTGGTAGCACGAGCAATATTTAATGAAATTGAGCATGGTGATAAAAGTTTCGTCTATCTTGATATTACCCATCAATCAAAAACCTTTTTAAAAAAGCGTTTTCCTCATATTTATGAAACACTTTTATCTATAGGAATTGATATCAGTCAAGATATGATTCCAGTAGTGCCTGCGGCCCATTACCAATGTGGAGGCGTATTAACAAATCTTCATGGGCAAACTGATTTACGTCGTTTATATGCCATTGGAGAAGTTGCATTTACTGGTCTTCATGGGGCAAATCGCTTGGCTAGTAATTCTTTGTTAGAGGCGGTAGTTATGGCAGGAAATGCTGCCGAAAGCTGCATCAAAGATATAAAATCTCCCTCTAAATTTTTCTCTTCCATTACCAGCTGGAGCTCACCAGGCGAAGTTAACGAAAGACGCGCCAGTCAAATTAATGCCCAATGGCGTAGTGTACGCGGAGAAATGACCTCTTACGCGGGGATTATTCGTACCGAGGCAGGACTTCAAGATTTGCTACAATTAATAAGATACAGAAATAAAATTATTGAAGAATATTATTGGAAACATAGAATTACCCGTGATTTTGTGGAATTGCGTAACATCATTCTCAATGCTGAATTAATTGTTCGCTCCGCTTTATCGCGTCGGGAATCCAGAGGTGGACACTTTCGAGAAGACTTTCCTCATAAAGACCCGATGGCTTTGGAAAGTATTTCCCGATTAAATTCACCTCAACACCCTTTTATTTAAATAGCGGTGCAGCATGCACCCTTATATCCGCAGGAAGCCTTTATCACAATACTTGGTTTTAAGTAAGGAACAAAATGTTTAAAGCAGAAACAATCTATCAACCCGAAAAAACATTAATGCGCATCACTGCAGATATGAGTATTTGCCAAAGTGATTATCCGCTTGATTGGTATCAAGAGGAATTTATTCCTTACGCAGAAGAATACCAGGCCCTCCCCGATCGGAAGCTCACGACTGTTTTAGCTTGGATGAAGCCATACATAACAAAAGCGCAAAACCATTTTGGCGACAAATTACTGCTGCTTGCGCATTATTATATGGGCGGAGATATTGTCCGTTTAATTGAACAATTTGGAGGACAAATTGGGGACTCTTATCAACTGGCGTTAATGGCAGCCAGCCACCCGGAAAAATCAGTCATAATTGAATCTGCCGTTCATTTTATGGCGGAATCCATTAGTATTTTAGCCCATGAAAATCAGCATGTTTATATTACTAACCCCAAGTCCGGTTGCACTATGGAAATGCTTGCTAAAGATTTTATGGTCGAACCAGCATTTTTAGATTTAAACGAAAGGTATGGTGCCGAGAATATTTTACCGGTTTGTTATATGAATACCTCTGGGCGAGTAAAAGCAATGACCGGAGCGCAAGGAGGAGCAGTTTGTACGAGCTCCAATGTGAAAAAAATTTTCCAATGGGCACAAAAACAAAAGAAAAAAATATTGTTTATCCCTGATCAACACATGGGAGAAAATGTCGCATACTGGTTGGGTATTAAAAATGTTGCTTATTGGCCAGGTGGGTCAGAAGGAGCCCGTTATTCTCTAGCTGATCAAAATGCAAAAACCTTAGAAAAATTTGATAAAGCCGAGCTTATATTATTTCAAAGTCAATGCGCCGTACATACCCATTACACCGCAAAAATGTGTGAATACTGGAAGCAACAAGGCTTTACCACCGTGGTCCATCCCGAATGCCGCAATGAAGTGATTCGCGTCGCCGATCAAGCAGGTTCAACTGCACTTATTTGGGATTATGTGGTAAATGATCGTGCTGGTACTAAGAAATACGCAATTGGTACCGAAAACCATATGGTTGAAAATGTAAAACAATATTGCAAAGCTTTAGGGATAGCCGTGGTGAATTTAGCGGAAGCACCTAAAGATAGCGAGGAAAAAGGTATAGGCTGTGGGTGTGCCACGATGTCGCGAAATGATCCCCCCCATTTAGTCGCCCTGCTTGATCTATTACGGCAAGGGAAGAGAATGGAGTATAACGAAGTAAAAGCAGGTGATGTGGTAAATGAATTTACCGGCGTCCGTAATCGTTTGCAAAAAGAAGACCAGAATTGGGTAATAGACAATGCAAAAAAGGCTTTACAAAAAATGATAGAGATTACGGAGTCATAACCCTTAGCAAAGCTCTCTGGATGATAATCATTACTCCAAGAAAAGATGACCTTGACAGGACTGCGCAAAGCGTCGAGGTCATGGAAAATAACACTTACGTTAGGACTCTAAGCATAGGCAGCTTATAGATTTATTGTCTAACTAATCGATAATTTAACCCTTGCATATTCACTTTTTCAGTAGTCCGATAAGGATTAATATCTAACCCGCCCCTTCTTGTGTAGCGCCCATAAACCGTGAGTTTTTCAGGCTTGCATCGATTCATAATGTCCACAAAGATGCGCTCAATGCATTGCTCGTGGAATTCATTATGGTTTCGAAAAGAAACAAGATACTTAAGTAATCCTTCCCGATTAATTTTTTGACCCGTATAAGCAATTTGAACACTTCCCCAGTCTGGTTGATTGGTTACTAAACAGTTAGATTTTAATAAATCAGAATACAAAATTTCTTCCACTTTTTTATCTTCTACGGAAAGGTAGGCAGGTTCAACAAGATAAATGGAGCAAGTTACGTCAAGATCATCAATACATTCACCTGATGGAGCTGCTTGAAGGGTAGCAAGTTCTTCGTCTTTTAGTGATAGAATCCTTACATGCGCCTCCCCACCCAAACGGGAACTCAAGTCCCGTTCGACTGTTAATTTCAGTTCTTCACTATCTTTAAAATGCGTGTTATTGAATGAATTAAAATAAAGTTTCAACGACTTTGACTCAATTAAATTAGGCGTTGAACAATCGTAAATAATCTCGGCAATTGCAACTACAGGCTTCCCTTTTGCATTTAGCCATGACACTTCATAATGATTCCAGCAATCAAAACCATAAAAAGGAAGATTTTCAGGGTTAACCCCAATTTCTTTACGCTTCGCTTCTCTAGGAATGGCAAATAATCGTTCGGGGTTATATTGCGAATCATAGTTTGATGATTTGCCTAATTCAGATTGCTCAGGTTTCATTTGATAACGCTTTTCTAATGCTTCGCTCATTCGATTGCTCTCCAAAATATTGACGATTTGTAACGCACTATGCCAGTTCACATGCTCACCTGCCTCGAGCTGACTGGCAATGTAAGTCGTAAGTCTGGCTGCCTCATTAATATGGGCTGCTTTTTCCTTTAAAGCTTCAGCTTGAATATGCATTGAATTCAATACTTCAAACTCAGGTCCTTCTAAAATCTTTCTTATAGCAGTCAAAGAAAATCCTAAGAATTTTAATGTCACTACTTGTTGCAGACGAATTAAATCCCGTTCTGAATACAAACGATAACCGGCATCCGTTCGAAGAGAAGGTTTTAATAAACCAATATCATCATAGTATTGCAATGACCGAACACTTAATGCGGTCACTCGACTGATGTCTTTAATCTTATAGTATTTCATTTTGACTCCTGAACAGGAGCATATTCTATCACGTTACGTGAGGGTCAAGCAGAAAATATCTTAACATGCGTTCCTCCACAAGGAACCTCTGCAAAGGATCTAATTTTCCAATACCTTCGTTCGTTAACTCATAACTAAACGCACTAATAATGAATAAACCAGAAGGCTATCTTATGTAGAAAAATCTACTCATAGTGGAGAATAATCATCGTGATTGAATAAAGTATTTCTATAATGCCAATACAAGATCAAAATTAAACAAAAATTCTGATTTCCCATAGACGTAACACTTAATCGCATGGTCAGGGTAAACAGTCGGTGTCGCGTAATGATTAAATCGAGTAGAAACAAAATATTGCATCTCAATGTAATTGCATTAAATTTGACCACAATGCAATGATTATGGTATAATGTTGGTTTTGATAACTTTAGAGAAAACGACATGCCAACTCCTGCTCCCACCTATCAAACGTTATTGATTCAATATCATCAATTACCTTGGTATAAAAAAGCAGGTTTTTGGCTATCTGCGCCAAGATTGGCATGGGGATTGTTTGGATACAAAAAAAATCCCGATGAAAATCGAGTTAAGCAACTGATTCAATGGGCCAAAGCATCCTGGTTTTTTAAGACAAAATTTGAACAAGATATTTGCAATATAGAACCGGACACTATAGAGCGGGCCGAAAACCCACATTCCAATTATAATGAAACAATAGGTAGCATTGAGGATGTTATCGGTGTTATTGCTAGATATGTAACCGGAGGTGCTTATGGCGCCACTTCACGATTTCATAGAGAAGCAGATACCACTCGAATACGAAAAATTACTAATCAATTACTATTAGCAGTAGCGTATGGTATGGAAAGCAAGGAAACGAATGAACCTGTTAAAGCCAGTGACGCTGGTAATTTATTTAAATCGCACCTTTATGCAAAAGAGTTATTGCAAAAATCCCCCAAGTTTTTATTAGAACGTGGCGATGTCACGGATTGGGCGGGACGTACATTCAAAAACATCACCGCCTTTGAATATGCGCTTTGGGCTAAAGATTTTAAAATGATAGAGATGATGCTTCATTGCATACCAGAAAGCGAAGCAGGCGATGCAATCCGAGAAACACTTTTAGAACAATATAAACAAGTAACTACTCCTGTCGATGCTGGGGGCGGTGTAACGTATACCCATACTTATGACAGGCCTAACCTAGATGCATTAGGCATTCCAGATGGTACAACAACATCCGTTACCGAAGAGCATACCGAAAATCATTTTGATGTAACTCCACTTTGCGTTGCTTATCAGGACTATAATACTAATTTTAATACGCTTACCCGGCCACAGCGGGATGCCTACTGGGCCAAGTTAATTGGTAAGCTACAGCGCTTACTGCCTATACATATATTGCAGCGCTATTGTGACCCTAATACGCCATTTTATCCACCACCTCAATTCGATGGTGAATTTAAGCGTTCTACAAATTTTTATAATTATGTTACTTTATTAGTATCTTCTCTTTTCGGTTCGAATCTTTCTTCGGATTTTGGTGTGGCGCGCAGTAAAACGGCGGGGGGCGCGACAGGGTGGGATTCCAACCTTAGATACGTCGCCTCCCCGTTGGACGATTTGGCGGCCATCCGCCAGCTTGATGAAGTCAGTACAAACGAAATTGAAAAAATTACGAGCCTATTATCAGAGCCGCGGCATGTTGCCGGGCCTCGTCTTTAAGTTTGTATTTATAAATCAGGCTGTGTGCCAGGACTGAACACATCTCGTCTCTACACACAGCCAAATACCATTTCAATAACTCAAGATAGTGCCAATACCCGCTTGTCCTCACCCACCAAGTAGCCCAATTTGAAAGATAATTTCTGATCCTTTGGAGAGAGACTCCACCTGCGACCATCTGCTTAACATTCTCACGTGCTTTGCGCAAAGTCCTTGGATGTGGAACTATGCACGCTTGCCCATCCGATGCGTAAGATACTGCCGACTTGTCTCCCCCCCAGTGAGGACAAACAATGAGCATCAGTATTTTGGAAAGTATCCTTTTCATCGAGATGGTGTACGTTGGTGTTATTTGAGGGTTGCGTCCCCAAATAGTGAATACCCAAAAAGTGAAAATCTTTATCAATACGGCCCATACGCGTTATATTTTACAACAGATGTTTGATTTAACAGATAGAACGGCAGAGCAACAAGTACGCGACAATGCGGCCTTTCGCTTGTTTTGTGGCTATAGAACTCTTTCGCAATGGCATGCACCAGATCACACCAAAATTGAAGCCTTTCGTTCAAGAATTAGCTCTGAAACACAATACAAACTTGCCAATTTAATAAGCCAACAGGCCGTGAAGTTGGGTTATGCTAATCCTGCTGAATTAGATATTGATTCAACCATTCAAGAGGCTAATATTGCATATCCAGCACTTGGCAGTTTGCTGCTAAAAGTTGCAATCCTCGCTTCCACTGTGGCAAAAGGTTTAAATACGCTTTGTCATGACGGTCGAGAGAAGTATCGAGTTGGGCTAACCCATATAAAACAAGTGGCACTGATTATTTTAATCTTAAGCGAAAGAAAGCCGCTACTCAGGTGCTAAAACTTACTCAACAACAATTATGGCTTGGAGAGAAGACCTCAAATGTTACATTGCAGCATTAAAAATACAATCAGAAACGCGCACCGCTGGACATTCAAAGCCACCGAGTGAGCTTAGCCAATTAGTATTCGTAGGGGCTGGGATCTTTACATTGCCCTGCCACCAAATAGAGTACGTGCCTTTTGAAAACGCATAATGGCAAACAACCCCCCGTCCTATTCCTCCTGCGACTAATATATTCGCCCGAATAAATGAAGAAAGCTCAGCCACAGGGGGATCATAGGCTGAGAAAGGGTTTTTCAACCATGGAAAAGGGATTTTTCCCTCTTTTAATTGGCTTAACTGGGGATCAGGGCAAGTCATTTCGGCTGCGAAACAGGAATTTATGCTACCCATAACCATAATTAGCGAAAGTAATTTCTTCATAATTTCTCAAAAAATTATCCATATTATCAGTAATAGTTATTGTATCAAAAAACTACTTTGTTATAATGACGTGCTTTGCCGGGGTGGCGGAATTGGTAGACGCGCCGGATTCAAAATCCGGTGGTGGTGACACCGTGTGGGTTCGACTCCCACCCTCGGTACCAAATATTAATTTCCGAATTTATGTTACAGTGCTATTTATTTGGCTTGGCTTAATGATTATTACTCCCATGTAGTAACGACCAAAATACATTTAAGGCATCTGAATATTCAATGGGTTTTACAATACTGCCTGCAACATGCAGATCGCGTAAAGCCATCTTGTCGCTAGTGGTATAAGCTCCTGTGAGTATATAGACTTCGATGGATCCAAACTCTGGGTTAGAGCGAAGTTCTTTTAAGAATTCTATCCCATTCATTTGAGGCATATTAATATCTAGTAAAATAACCTTAGGGATAACTTTTTCCTCGCCATTACGGCCATATAACTTATCTAAAGCTTGAACACCATTTTTTGCTACTTGAATTTTTAATAAAGAATTTACTTTTTTAAATTCCCGTATCATTCCTTGGATATCTACTTCATCGTCTTCTACATATAAAATATCAATATTCACTTCGTTGCCATCCATAAATAACTCCTTGAATGCAATGTACCCCCTGTTTTAGCAATTTACTTTTATTATTTTTATTCTATTCTTAAAACAAAAGGTGTCTCTTAATTATATAGCAGGAAAAAAAATATAAAGGGTAGTAAATGCATTCATTTGACTCGTCAATTCCTATAATGCTGATCGAAGATGATGATGTCGATATTCAAGATGTTAAAAGGACGTTTCAGAAAATTAATATTACTAATCCACTATATATAGCCACAAATGGGGATGAAGCTTTAGATAAGTTATATGGCAGGAATGGTGAAATAAAATTACATCCGGCTCCTAAAATTATTTTACTAGATATTAATATGCCCAGGATGAATGGCATTGAGTTTCTTAAGATTTTGCGATCCGACCCGGAACTGCGCTCCATTCTTGTATTTGTTCTAACCTCTTCTAACAATGATAAAGATAAAGTTGCTGCTTATAATTTGAATGTCGCAGGGTATATTTTAAAACCTTTAAAATTCTCCGAGTTCATTGACTCTATCTCTTCATTGTATGTTTATTGGAGTTTATTGGAATTTCCCCAAGAAAAAAAATGGTAAAATTTATGCAATTTTATGCGAATCTTTAAATTTTCGTGCCCTTGGGTATTTAGGCCAAGTAAAATAAAACGTAGTGCCTTTACCGGGAGTTGATTCTACATTTACTTTTCCTTGTTGCGACTCCACAATTTTTTTTACAATACTCAAACCAATTCCAGTTGCTTCAAACTCATCCCGCGATTTTAATGTTTGAAATATCATAAATATTTTATCGAAATATTGTGGCTCAATTCCTGGCCCATCATCCGCGACGTAAAATTCATAAAAATGCCCTAAATCATTAAAGCCTATTTTTATTTTTCCCTTTTTTTTATGGTGATGCTTAATGCTATTATTAATCAAATTAGCAAAAACTTGGCTAAGAGGAACTTTCGCAGCAGTAAATGAAGGCAAATCTTCCTGATAAATAATTCTAAATCTTTTACCCGGATTAATGCTATCAATTACTTCGCGCAAAAGCTCTTTGACATTTACTTTATGCAAATCTAAATCCGTTCGGCCTGCACGGGAATACTGCAAAATACCATCAATCAAATTGGACATCCGATGGGTTCTTTGACGTAAAAGAGCAAGATTATCTTTGGTTTGCTGGTCTAATTTATCAATGTTATCTTCTTCAATCCAGGTAGCTAATCGCTCTATAGCACGTAAAGGGGCTTTTAAATCATGGGAGGCGATATAGGCAAATTGCTCAAGTTCTTGATTGGATTTAATTAATTGAGACTCTATGGCTTTGGATTCAGTAATATCCTTTGAAATCAACACATAACCAACGGGCACCCCCATTTCATTTTTGCGCAAACTAACGTGTGCGGAGGCTAAAAAATGTGATTTATCTTTTCGTATTCTTCTAAAGATGGCTTCCGCTTGTCCCTCGTGAAATGCTGTATCAAAAAATTCTTGCACTTTTCCAGAACTAATGTCTTCGGGAAGATGAATTAATTTAACCGTATGCTTTTTTACTACCTCTTCCGCTTTATATCCATAATTATGTTCAGCACCTTTATTCCAAAAGAGAATCGTCCCCTTTAAGTCTAAGGCAACTATAGAATACTCAATGGTACTTTCTAAAATATTCTTAAGGATACTGCGTGCTTCTCGCTCTTCTTCATTTTTAGTAGTTAGAAAAACTAATTGCTGAATATGTGCATTTTGACGTTTGTTAATTTGCTTTAGCTTACGTAATTCTTTGCTTAATTCTTTAATTTTGGCGTTTAATTCAGCAACTGATTCCTCTTTATCCACCCTACTTTTTGCTTCGTTTTTCTGACGACGAAGCACCCTTTCGTTCTCATCCATTCGCCTTCCGTTTGAAAAAATATTGAAAATTTTTTTCTTTTACTAAGTATAGTTGAAGAATAGAAAGCGGATGCGTGCCGTAGACACGGCATCTACTGATCCCTCACTACACCGCCTTTCGAAGCCTGGCTAAGAATGGGGAAGACTCTATAGGAGAAGGAATTAATTTCCGCATTTTATACAAAAACGGTATAAATGCTAATGCCAGTATTACGGATAATTTATATAACCCCACCCAACCTATATTCGCCTGCAACCAAGCTGCTAAAGGTCCTGAAAATACTCTGGGGACTGCGGATAAAGCAGCTAAAATTGAAAATTGAGTGGCAGTATAGCGTTTGTCCACTATCCGCATGAATAAAGCTACCATCGCCGTGGAGCCCATACCTGCAGCAAAATTATCAACAACCGCGGCGATAGCAAATAACGTAAGGTTTTTCCCAACCATAGCGAGAGCGACAAAAAGAATATTTGCAACAGCTTGTAATAATCCAAATACTAATAAGACATTCACAATGGAGTAGCGCAATAACACAATTCCTGCCATTAAACCACCTAGCAAAATCGCGATGACGCCCATGATTTTATTAACATAACCAATAGTTTCTAGTGAAAAACCTATACCTTGAATTAAGAAAGGCATAACGATTCCACTGGTGGTTGTAGTAAAAGCTTCACCTAATTTATATAAAAGAATAAAACATACCAGGGAAAAAATGCCCGGGCGCTGTATTAATTCTTTTATAGGTGCAATAAAAGAATGAAGTAAAGGTTGGGGCTGTTCAGCCTGGATTGAAGGTTCAGGACTATAAAACGTGGCAAAGACACCTATAAGCATTAAAAGTCCCATCAATCGATAAGCCACTTCCCAACTGGTATTCTGTGCTATAACTAATGCCAAACCTCCTGATAACAACAGTGCCAACCGATAACCAAAGACCGCAAAAGATGCTCCCAGCGCCTGTTGGCTAGAAGGTAAATACTCAGTACGATGTGCTTCAATTGCCATATCTTGTGTGGCTGACAGGCAGGCTAATAAAAATGCAAGTCCGGACATTAAAGGTAATGATACTTGCGGTGTAAACCACGCCATTAAATTAAATCCAATTAATAAAAGGATTTGCATTGATAATATCCAACTTCTTCTTTTTCCCAAGGAAAATAGAGAATACCGATCGAGTAATGGTCCCCAGACAACGCGATAAATATAAGGCAAGCCTATTAAGCTCAGCATACCCGTAGCCATCACTGACATGCCGGCCTCTGAGAACCAGGCTTGCAGCGTACTGGTTACAAGAGGAAATGGGAGTCCTGACGAAAAGCCTAATATAAATACAATCAGCAGGCGTTTATGCATTGTTTACTCAGAAGAAAATTGGAAAAACTGGTTGCACCCACTGGGAGTGCAACCAGGAGAAGACATCAATCAGGCATTATTTTTTTTTACAGATATTAAATGAATATTAAAAATAAGTGTTTCATTTGGTCCTATCGGTCCCCCCACACTTCGGGTGCCGTAAGCCAAATCAGCCGGGACATAAATTTCCCAAGTAGAACCAGCAGGCATTAATTGTAACGCTTCAGTCCAGCCAGGAATGACTTGGGACAGATTAAAAGTAGCAGGCTTCCCGGTTCTTTCGGTGCTATCAAAAACTTCACCATCGATTAAACGACCGGTGTATTCCACCGTTACAGTATCTTCTTTGTTTGGTTTTTCACCATTGCCAGCAGTAATAATTTTATATTGCAAACCACTAGGTAAAGTCACCACACCTTGCTTCTGTTTGTTTTCTTTTAAAAAGCTTTCGCCTTTGGTCTTATTTTGTTCTGCTTTTTTATTAAACTCTGCAGTGCGTTTCGCCATTAAATCTTTTTGGAACTTATTAAGTACTTCCTTCATTTGATCATCAGTTAAGAGAAGAGTACCTCCATTCATACCATCTTTTAAGCCTTTAGCCATCATATCCGGGTTAATATCAATTCCCTGACGCTTAAAATTTTTGCCCAAATCTGTACCTATGCTATAAGACAATTTATCCATTTCAGTGGTTAATTGTGTATTATTGGTAGCAGCGATTGAGGTGGTCATGGCCAATCCCATGGCAGCAGCAGCGACCAGTTTCATCTTCATATAAATCCCCTTGTCAAGCTTAAAAAATTAATGTGAAAAAACCATAGACAACGTCTCTGAGGTACAGCTTTAGAAACATTGCCGACTATTTTGCCTAAAATATTTTATAAATTCTAGCCTCTCACCTCCAAGCAGAGAATTAAGATTCATTTCTAACTAACGCATCAACATGAATCAAGTAGTATTGTTTCGTTTCTGTAAAAATGATTTTTTTGCTAGAATTGCTTTCTTTGCATACTTCATCCCTCATGATTACTACTACACCACTTGTCTTAACTGTCACCCAACTAAATCGCCAAATAAAAAATTGGTTAGAACTAGAGATGGGTGTAGTTTGTGTAGAAGGGGAAATTTCTAATCTCGCCAAACCTTCCTCGGGGCATTTTTATTTCACTTTAAAAGATTCCAAAGCGCAAGTTCGTTGCGTTTACTTCCGTAATCGTCATGGGCCAGGCAATCAGGAAAACTGGGAAAATGGACAACAGGTGATAGCTACAGGGATACTAAGTCTTTATGAAGCACGCGGCGATTATCAATTAATTGTCAATGAGTTGAAGTTAGCTGGGGCTGGAAATTTATTTCAGCAATTTGAACAGCTAAAGAAAAAACTCGCCACTTTGGGGCTTTTTGAAACAGAACGCAAAAGACCACTCCCTACTTTTCCTTACACTATTGGGGTGGTTACTTCGGAGAGTGCAGCTGCTTTACGCGATATTCTCACCACTTTAGCCCGTCGTTTTCCTGTTGCCCAAGTCGTTATTTATCCTAGTGAAGTGCAAGGCAAGTCCGCTGCCAAGCAACTCAGTGATGCTATTTTGCTTGCCAATAAAGAAAAGCACTGCGATGTGCTTCTACTTGCCCGTGGTGGAGGAAGCATGGAAGATTTGTGGGCATTTAATGATGAGCAATTGGCTTTTACTATTTTTAATAGTGCCATTCCTATCGTTTCTGGTGTGGGGCATGAAACTGATTTTACTATTGCCGACTTCGTGGCCGACCTGAGAGCCGCCACCCCAACAGCCGCAGCTGAAGCAGTAACTCCTAATATAGAGGATATTATTCGCTATTTTCAATTAATGGAGGCTAAGCTAGCTGATACCTTAAGCCGCTTGGTAGCTTATAAACGCTTATTAGTTGAGCATAAAATCCAAAAAATATCCTCTCCAGGGCGATTAATTATGAGCCACTGGCAAACATTAGATTTTTTAAAAAATCGATTAGTAAATGCTATGCAAAATGGATTATTAGCAAAGCGACAAAGCATTCATTTAGCCCAATCTTGCCTGGTATTAAAAAACCCCGTCGTTTTAGTGCAACAATCCAAGAGAAAAGTCAGTGATTTGCGACAAAGAATATCCCAGCTTATTGTTTATAAAAAAGAAATGCTTACAGAGCAACTGGCAAAACAAATGGCAACTTTGCATGTAGTGAGTCCTTTGGCTACACTGGAGAGGGGTTATAGTATTGTTACCAAGGATGAGAAAATTATTTGCGATGTTAAGTGTTTAAAGAAGGATGATGTTATAGAAATTCAATTAGCCAACGGCAGCGTTGTTGCCGGTGTGAAGGAAGTGACTGGGAAAGGATCCCCTTGAATAATATGGAATATACTTGATGCTAAAAAAAATATTACTATTATGTTTCTTATTAAGTAATTCATACGCCAACATTTTACCTGAAAGCCATCCGGTAAATGGTGGCATTACTATTATCCCTTTTGAGAGTCGCCAAAAACCTACCGGTTTATATAATAAAATTCCGGTTGCTGTGGTTGAAAGTATAAAGCCCAACCAATGGTTGCTTGTCTTAGGTATCCCTCTAGACACCAAAGAGACCATTCAAAATATATTTATTAATAAGCCACATTCAGCCTATCTTCCTTTTTATATAAGTCCTAAAACTTATAAGACACAAAATATCACTATTAAAGATGAGCGTAAGGTCAATCCCTTTGCTGAAGATAAGGAACGCATCGCACAAGAAGAAAAAAAGATGGATGCCATATATGCTACTTTTAACTCTACCAATCCATTTCAGCAAGCTTTCGCAGCTCCCCTAAGAGGTCCCGTCACCAGTCTTTTTGGATTAAACCGGGTTTATAACAAAGAACCGAGACCTCCTCACTCAGGTTTAGACATTGCAGCAGCAGAAGGTACACCGGTAAAAGCTGTAAATAATGGCCAGATCATTGCCACGGCTGATTACTTTTATACTGGAAATACCGTCATTATTGACCATGGCATGGGCGTTTTTTCTTTATATGGCCACTTGCATGAAATTAAAGTAAAAGAAGGTGATAGTATAAGACAAGGGGAGATAGTGGGAACTGTGGGTAAGACCGGACGAGCTACAGGCCCTCATTTACATTGGTCTATGATTATTAATAAAACTTTGGTTGATCCACTCCTATTTGTAAATTATCAGTTTATCAACGTGCCTCCTGCACCTCCCCCAAAACAAAAACAAGAGAAGATTCCTACAACCGCAGGATAAAATGTTAGAACAATTAAACAGCAGTATTGATTATATTATTAAACAAAGCACTTATAACTTTCATTTTATACTCAATATACTTGCCTTGATTTGGGGTATTTATTTTATAACTATCTTTAATAAAAACTTGCTATATTTTGGCATTCAACCACGCCGTGTCGTGGGTCTACCTGGAATACTTTTTGCCCCCCTATTACATGCGAACTTCAATCATATTTTTTTTAATTCCATTCCGTTGGTAGTCTTAAGTAATTTTTTACTGCTTCAAGGAGGGGTATCGTTTTTCTTGATAATAACAGTAATGATTACTTTGATGAGCGGTTGTTTAATCTGGTGCTTTGCCAAACCGGGATTACATATTGGAGCAAGTGCCGTAATTACCGGATACTGGGGATTTTTAGTTTTTAATATTTATCAACAAGGAACCCTTACCGCCATCATTTTAGGCATTATTTGTTTATATTATTTTGCGGGAATATTCTTCGGGATTTTTCCCCGAGAAAAGGGAATTTCCTGGGAGGGTCATTTATTTGGGCTTATTGCGGGTGTGACTGCAAGTTATTTTGAGAGTTATTTCATGAAATTTTCAAAATTAATATAGGGTGATGCCGACAGTCCCAAACATTTCGCTCAAGATCGTTGGTTGGGCCTTTGGCACCAACCTACATTTATCAAGGCTAACTTTTCTTTGCTATACCTCGCAGTAACGGTTTTATCTACTATACGCATTTTGAAGTTTATTCGGTATGGTTTATACTCTTTCGCCCTAAAAAATTACCAATCATACAGCCATGAATAAGTTTGTTCTCCTTCCCGAAAAAGTAGCTTCAAAACAACACTGGGGGCAACTCTACGGGAGTAGCTTACCTTTGGCTCTTGCAGAATATTGCCAATCCCTAACAGGAGTGAAATTAGTCGTTGCGCCGGATAATTTAACCGCTTCCCAGCTTCAGGCAGAATTGCAATTCTTTTTACCCCAGAATAAGCAAGAAATACTAATGTTTCCAGATTGGGAAACATTACCTTATGATCAATTTTCTCCTCATCAAGATATTGTTTCAGAACGCCTCTACACATTGAGTCGATTGCAACAAACTACCAATGCAATTGTCATCAGTGCAGCTAATACACTTATGCATCGCCTTCCTCCTCCCGCCTTTTTAAATCAGCACGGATTGGTATTAAAAAAAGGGCAAACAATTAATATTGAAGCTTTTCGGCATCAGTTGCAGGAATCAGGTTATTATTGTGTTAATAAAGTATTAGAACATGGGGAATTTGCTATCCGTGGAGCGATTATTGATCTTTTTCCTATGGGTAGCAATGCACCTTTTCGCATTGAATTATTTGACGATGAGGTAGAGAGCTTACGGTTATTTGATCCGGAAAGTCAGCGAACCATTGAGAAAATTGATGAAATTCAAGTTCTCCCTGCACGTGAATTTCCCTTAAATGAGAAAAGTATTTCTCAATTTAGAAAAACCTTTAGAGAAAATTTTAGTGGGAACCCAAGCCAATGCCCTATCTATGAAAATGTGAGCAATGGAACTTTTCCCAATGGTATAGAATATTATTTACCTCTCTTTTTTCATGAAACAGCCACTATTTTTAATTATCTTCCCCCAGAAGCGACGCTTTGCCTGATAGGAGAAATTCAGGAGAGAGCAGAGCAATTTTGGTTGGAAGTAAATAGCCGTTTTGAGCAAAGAAATTTTGATATTTCTCGTCCTATTCTCGCTCCACAAAAAGTTTTTTTAAATCCTACCGATTTGTTAACTTTTATTAATCAATACCAGCAAATTCGTTTATCCCACACTCCTTCAGAAAAAAAAGGCGCGCTCAATTTTGCCACTGAAAAAGCAAAAGAATTTCCTATTGAAAGACAGTCTAAAGAACCTTTAATGCACTTAGCTAAATTCATGAGTGATCCATCAAAACGCTACTTGTTAGTAGTTGAAAGCGCGGGGCGGCGTGAAGTTCTTATCGATTTGCTAAGACAAAGTAATATGGTTCCAAAAATTCAACCCAGTTGGCATGTATTTCTTGAAGACAGTTCCAGCTTAAATATTATAATTGGTTCCCTGATGCAAGGAACCGATCTGCCCCAAGCAAAAATTTCCCTGATTGTGGAGGGGCAACTTTTTGGCGAGCAAGCAATCCCTCAGAGACGTACTGCACAAAAAACTATAGACCCTGACTTAGTTATTCGTGATTTAGCAGAACTTCGTATTGGAGCGCCTGTTGTGCATTTACAATTTGGCGTGGGACGCTATTTAGGTTTAGAAACTATTCAAGATCAAAACAATGCCAATGAGTTTCTGGTTTTAGCATACGCGGGTGAGGATAAAATTTATGTCCCAGTAACCGGATTACATAATATTAGTCGCTACACAGGCGCTGATAGCGAGCATGCCCCGTTGCATCGTTTAGGTTCCGATCAGTGGCAAAAAGAGAAGAAAAAAGCAGCGGAGAAAATTCATGATGTAGCTATTGAGCTACTTGATGTATACGCTAAACGAGAAGCCAAGCCGGGCTTTACCTATCAGTTTGACCAAAGTGATTATCAACGTTTTGCCAGCGGTTTTCCTTTTGCCGAAACAGTTGATCAGCAACAAGCCATTCAACAAATTATAAGAGATATGCAATCACCACGGCCCATGGATAGACTTATTTGTGGGGATGTAGGCTTTGGCAAAACGGAAGTTGCTATGCGAGCAGCTTTTCTCGCGGTACAAAATGGCAGGCAGGTTTGTGTATTAGTTCCTACGACTTTATTAGCTACGCAACATTTCGAAACATTCCGTGATCGATTTGCCGAATTTCCTGTAAACATTGAATTACTGTCGCGGTTTCGCAGTGGGAAAGAATCAGAAAAAGTTATTGCTGATTTAAAAAATGGCAAAATTGATATCGTAATTGGAACCCATAAGCTTTTTCAAAAAGATATCTCCTTTCATAATTTAGGATTATTAATTATTGATGAAGAACATCGATTTGGCGTAAAACAAAAGGAATATATTAAAGCCATGCGCACTGAAGTAGACATCCTGTCTATGACTGCAACCCCCATTCCAAGAACCCTTAATATGGCTATGGCGGGTATTCGGGATATTTCACTTATTGCTACCCCCCCTGCTAAACGATTAGCCATAAAAACCTTCTGGCAAGAAAGAAATGATGCCGTTTTACGCGAAGCTATTCTTAGGGAAACTCTTCGTGGAGGCCAGGTATTTTTCTTGCATAATAATGTGCAAACCATTGAGCGGGTTGCGCAAGACATTCAAAATTTAGTTCCGGAATCAAAGGTTAGAAGTGCCCATGGGCAAATGCGAGAGCGTGAACTGGAACATATTATGTCTGATTTTTATCATCATCGATTTAACGTTCTTGTTTGTACAACTATCATTGAAACCGGGATCGATATTCCTACCGCCAACACCATCATTATTGATAGAGCAGATAAGTTTGGACTTGCCCAATTGCATCAATTACGAGGACGAGTAGGCCGCTCGCATCACCAAGCGTATGCTTATCTTTTAACACCGAATGACAAGCTTTTAAGCGCAGATGCGGTTAAACGCCTGGAAGCCATTGTATCCTTGGAGGATTTAGGCGCAGGTTTTACTTTGGCCACCCATGACATGGAAATTCGCGGTGCCGGGGAGCTCCTCGGTGAAGATCAAAGCGGAAATATTGAAGCTATTGGTTTTACCTTATATATGGAAATGTTAGACAAAGCAGTGGCAGATTTGAAAGCGGGAAAAACACCCGAAATGTCCGCGCCCCTATATCAAGGACCAGAAATTGATTTACGGATAAGTGCGATTATCCCAGAAGATTATATTGGTGATGTCCATACCCGTTTAATTATGTATAAGAGAATAGCCAATGCAAAAAACAAAGAAGAATTACGAGAATTGCAAGTAGAAATGATTGATCGTTTTGGTTTAATACCTCTTTCCGTAAAACATTTATTGTTAATTACTGAAATGAAACTCTTTGCAGCAGAATTAGGAATACTGCGCATTAACGCTTCGCAGCAACAAGGGAGAATAGAATTTGGTGAGAATCCAAATATTAATGCGAAGGCTTTAATAACCCTGATTCAAGTGCAGCCAAAAACTTATCAATTAGATGGACCCAGTCGTTTGCGTTTTACATTGGAAAAGGAAAACACCATTGAGCGTATACATGAAATTAATAGTCTTCTAGGCAAACTCGCACCAGCATCCCAAATGTGATTTACTCTATTCATTTGAAAAAATGTAGGTTGGCGCAGAAGGCCTAACAACGATCGTGATAAAATTGTTAGGCCTGCCGGCCTAACCTACATATACTAGAAAACAACGGATGGGTATAGAGAATTGTTGGGCCTTCCCAACCTACACTATGATATGGAATTTATATGCAAGAAACTCTTTTTATCTATAAAAAACGATTCCTGACTTTCGCCCTTATAATAGGGTATGCCTATTTACATGTTAAACTCACTGGCATCTATGTCGAAATTCCCCTTGATAAAGTAATTGACTTTAACGTCAGACTTCCTTTTGCCCAGCGCATTCTGATTCCAGGCATGGGGCAGCTTTTAATAAAATTGCTCCCTTTTGAAGTGGAAGAAGTGTTTTTTCTTTTAGAAATCATTTGGGATAGCTTATTATTTTTCTCTTTATATTATTTGTTAAAAGAATATTTCCCCAAAAATAGCGCGCAGTTACTCAGCTGGCTTTTTATGTTGTTACTTCCATTAATGACAGTGGTTAATTACCGCTATACAGCAGGAAAGGAAGCGACTTTTTATTATACGTATGATACAGCGAGTATGGTGTTTATTTTTGCCGGCTTTCTTTTATGCCTGCGTAAACAATGGGAACTTTTTATCCCTCTTGTTTTTTTAGCTACTTTAAACAGGGAAAGTTCCTTTTTAATTCTCTTATTAATACCACTATTACACTTAAAATCATTAAATGAAATTAAACTTCCTTTTTTTCTTTCTGTCGTGACTTATCTTTTAACCCGGGGGATAACTCTATGGTTTATTGCGCAAGCTCCAGGGAATCTGGCAGAAATATATTACCAAGGAACAAATATCACCCATTTTTCCGTGAATATTATGTGGCTTTTAAGTGAAGCGAACTTTATTTTTTTGATATTTAGTTTTTGTGGAGTAAGTATTTTATGGTTTGTTTTTTTT
>NZ_LR134430.1 GCF_900637865.1 Legionella adelaidensis | reverse complement strand
ATGGGGGAGGTTTTTAATAGATTCGTGGTTATTGGTGGTGTTGGTAGCAATTATTCCGTCAAAGCGATACGTTAAAATACTTTCCGCTATTCTCTTTAGATCTTCTTCAGTTTCATCAGGCGATAATTTAACTAATAACGGTACGTATTTTTTATGTACTTCGGCTAATTCCAATTGTTGATTTTTTAGTTGTAACAATAGATCGTTTAAAAATTCTTCGGTTTGTAATTTCCGTAAGTCCGGGGTATTGGGCGAGGAGATATTTACGGTGATGTAAGACGCATAGGGGTAAACTTTTTGTAAGCAATGGGAGTAATCATTAATGGCGTGGTTAAGCGGTGTGTCTTTATTTTTTCCTATGTTAACTCCTAATATACCCTGGTAATTTGCTTTTTTTACGTTCTCAACTAATACATCAACTCCTTTATTATTAAACCCCATGCGATTAATTAAAGCGCATGCTTCGGGTATGCGAAACAGCCGCGGTTTTGGGTTACCTGGTTGTGGTTTTGGGGTTACTGTTCCTACTTCTATAAATGAAAATCCTAATTTGGCTAGCGCGTTGAGATGTTCGGCATTTTTATCGAGGCCGGCGGCAAGGCCTAGGGGGTGATCGAAAGTTAAGCCTAAGGTTTTTACTGGGCTCAATTGCGGTTTGGGAAAGAGAAAGGATGGGAGAAAGTGAAGCATATTCAAGGTGAAGGCGTGCGCAGTTTCTGGGGGGAGGGTAAAGAGGAGTGGTCGGATAATTTTTTTATACATTTTAGATTCTATGTAGGTTGGTGCCAACGGCCCAACATGCAATGTTGATTGAACTTGATTTGTTGGGACCAACCTACATGACTGCACATTGCTACGTTACCGCACATTGTTGTGCGCATACTCTTAGCATGGCATTTCCCTTTGGTTGCAAGCGGTAAGCCACTTCTCTTATCTCAACCCCATAATTTTCCTGCTGTAATCCTAATAATACCGGACCTACAAAAGGGGAAAGCTGGCCAAAGCGGTCTACTAAAGGGAAAATTCTTACTTCTTTTGCCACTCTTGCTAATTCTCTAATAGCTTGCAGATAGTAATCTACATCTTTATTGTCCAGTGCCGCAAATAAATAATGGGAACTTAAGGCAAAATCAAATGTAAAATCGGGGAAAGGTAATTCCAGACCGCTTTCTGAGCGATAGCGTTTCTCTTCTTTCCCTTGATTGTAATCTTCAAAACACTCTTTCATTCCTTGCTTTCTTTTTTCAATTAAACCGGAAAGTCCACCATAGCTACTAAAATCAAATTTTTCTTCGTCTTGTTCTACTCTTTTAACCATCTTTTGAAAAATCTGTTCAACCTCATTAATTAACTTATTTTTATCTAAATTAAATAAGGGATCACAGCTAACAATATGGGAGTTACTCTTATGCAGTTCACTATTTATTGCACTAGGTCCGCAACCATATTCTAAAATGCTGGAATTAAAATCAGCCCTGGTCATGTCAAACATTTCTTGGTATTCATCAACATGATGCCCCCAGAGAACTAATTTACGCATTCTAAACTCCTTAGCTAATTTGCTTGAAGAACGGCAGTTATGAGAGTTATAGTTTAGCGTACTTGCTTAAGCAACAGGAAGTGTCCTATGTATACTGGTTTACAACATGATTTAGGCGAAACGTATGATTTATTGCGTGAAAGCGTTTATCAGTTTGCCACTCACGAAATTTTACCCCTGGCCGCTAAAATTGATGAAGATAATGCTTTTCCCAATCCTTTATGGCGAAAATTAGGTGATTTGGGAGTACTTGGTATTACCGTAAGCGAAGAATATGGTGGTGCCAATATGGGTTATTTGGCCCATGCTATTGCCATGGAAGAAATTTCCCGGGCTTCTGCTTCCATTGGTTTAAGTTACGGCGCCCATTCCAATTTATGTGTCAATCAAATTTATTTAAATGGCAACAACGAGCAAAAAAAGCGCTATTTGCCTAAGCTTATTAAAGGGGAATACATTGGCGCCTTGGCTATGAGTGAAGCCAATTCGGGATCTGATGTAGTTAGTATGCAACTACAAGCTACCCGCTCTGGCGACAAATTTATTCTCAATGGCACTAAAATGTGGATCACCAATGGTCCTGATGCAGATGTACTTGTTGTTTACGCTAAAACAGACAAACAAGCGGGTAGTAAAGGTATTAGTGCTTTTATTATTGAGAAAGGATTTAAAGGTTTTTTCACGGCCCAAAAGTTAGATAAATTGGGCATGCGTGGCTCCAATACCTGCGAACTGGTATTTGATAACTGTGAGGTTCCTGCTGAAAACTTACTCGGTGAGCTAAACCGTGGTGCAAAAGTTTTAATGAGTGGCTTAGATTATGAACGTACTATTTTAGCAGCAGGTCCCGTTGGAATTATGCAAGCTTGTCTTGATACGGTAGTTCCTTATGTACACGAGCGCAAGCAATTTAATCAAGCGATTGGGGAGTTTCAATTTATTCAAGGTAAAATCGCCGACATGTATACTGAGCTTAATGCTTCCCGATCTTATTTATATGCCGTGGCTAAAGCGTGTGACCGGGGACAAGCTGATCGTAAAGATTCAGCGAGCGTTATTTTGTATACCGCCGAAAAAGCTACCCAAATGGCATTGCAAGCCATTCAAATTTTAGGAGGGAACGGGTATATCAATGAATACCCTACTGGACGATTACTTCGTGATGCGAAATTATATGAAATCGGAGCAGGTACTTCAGAAATTCGCCGCATGCTTATTGGTCGTGAATTGTTTAATGAAACCGTTTAATAAGGAATGGTATGAATAATGATGATGTGGTGATTGTTGCGGCTAAACGCACGCCAGCAGGCGCCATGTTAGGTAATCTTTCTAGCTTAACGGCTCCCGAATTGGGTGCTTATGCACATAAAGCTGTTTTTGCCCAAGCAGGGATTAGTCCTGAAGATATCGATGAGGTAATTAGCGGCTGTGTTTTGCAAGCAGGGATTGGCCAGGCACCTGCTCGCCAGGCAGCTATTGCTGCCGGGGTGCCTTTTTCTAAAGGAGCCATGACCATTAATAAAATGTGTGGCTCGGGCATGAAGGCAGTAATGCTTGCCCATGATTTGATCAAAGCCAACTCGGCGAATGTGGTATTGGCGGGTGGTATGGAAAGCATGAGTAATGCTCCTTATTTACTACAAAAAGCCCGCTCTGGTTATCGTTTAGGACATGGCGAAATCAAAGATCATATGTTTCTTGATGGTTTAGAAGACGCGTATGATAAAGGTAAGTTAATGGGGTATTTTGCAGAGCAAACTGCGAAAAAATTTAATTTTACCCGCGAAGCGCAAGATGAGCTCGCTTATAACTCTATGAGCCGGGCCCTAAAAGCGCAAGAAAATAATCTGTTTGCTGAGGAAATTACACCTGTAAAGGTTGTTTCGCGCAAAAATGAGATCGTCATTGATAAAGATGAAGGACCTGATTATGCAAAGCTTGAGAAAATTGCACAATTGAAACCTGCATTCTTAACTGATGGAACTGTCACTGCGGGCAATTCCAGCTCAATTTCTGACGGTGCTGCGAGCTTATTAATCATGTCTGCTGCGGAGGCACAAAAAAGAGGGTTAACCCCTTTGGCTCGGATTGTAGGTCATGCGAGTTTTGCCCAAGAACCCCAATGGTTTACTACAGCCCCTGCAGGAGCCATTCGCAAACTTATGCAAAAAATTAACTGGTTACCCGAAGATGTTGATCTCTATGAAATTAATGAAGCATTTGCTGTAGTCGCTTTGGCGGCTATTCATGATTTAGAGCTTGATGTAAGCAAAGTAAACATCCATGGAGGGGCTTGTGCTTTAGGTCATCCAATAGGCGCATCAGGCGCGCGCTTATTGGTTACTTTAATTTATGCATTAAAGCAACAAAAAATGAAACGGGGGATCGCCTCTTTGTGTATAGGCGGTGGGGAAGCAACGGCAATGGCCATTGAGATAATGTAATGAAAGACATCACAAGACAAAGTTTATTATATTTATTCTTAAGTATCCTAGTAGTTATCTTTGCTGAATACGCGCAACTATTGATTGTATACATTGATATGGTTTATACCTGGACGAATGTGGAATTAGCACCCGTCTTTAGTAGCGTTGGCCTGGGTAATATTGTTCGTCAAGTATTTACTTTAGTAATTATTCCGGTGGGCATTGCCGCTATACCGGCTTTAATTTATCGTTTGATAAAAGGCGAAAATATGCCTTATTTAATTCCTCTCAGTTGGCTGTTGTGGTTAATTTTGGTGTTAAGTAAGGTACTTATTCGTTAGGAAAGAAGTACGTAGTCTTGCACCTTGGCTACGTTACTATGTTAAAAAATATGGCGCTCCCTCAAGCCGCAAGGCCCAATATTCAATACAAAGGTTTGGATTTGAATGACAAAAATCATTAGCCAATTAAATACGGCTGGCTCGGAATTTAAAAATAACCAAGCAGCTATGGACAGCTTAATTGCTCATTTACAAAAAATAGTTACAGAAGTGGCACAAGGCGGTGGAGAGTCAGCACGGGAGCGCCATCGTAAACATGGAAAATTACTTCCTCGGGAGCGATTACAGCATTTATTAGATCCCGGCAGCCCATTTTTAGAACTTTCTCAATTAGCGGCATATAAAGTATATGAAGATGAGGTTCCTGCTGCGGGATTAATTACGGGAATTGGCCGGGTCGCTAATCAGGAATGCATGATTATAATCAATGACGCTACGGTAAAAGGTGGTACCTATTATCCTCTTACTGTAAAAAAACATTTGCGCGCCCAGGAAATTGCTGAAACCAATCATTTGCCTTGTATTTATTTAGTTGATTCGGGAGGGGCATTTTTACCAAGACAAGACGAAGTATTTCCCGATCGGGATCATTTTGGCCGTATTTTTTTTAACCAAGCCAATATGTCTGCTAAAAATATTCCTCAAATTGCTGTAGTCATGGGGTCTTGTACCGCTGGTGGGGCTTATGTTCCAGCTATGGCCGATGAGTCAATTATGGTTCGTAATCAGGCCACCATATTTTTAGGTGGGCCCCCTTTAGTTAAAGCCGCAACAGGTGAGGTAATTAGCGCAGAAGAATTGGGTGGAGCAGATGTGCACTGTAAACAGTCGGGGGTGGCTGATTACTATGCAGAAAATGATGAACATGCCCTCTTTTTAGCGCGTGAATGTGTTAGCAATTTAAATCGTTCAAAACTATACCCCTTACAGCGTCGTGAAAGTATGGAACCTGCATACAATCCGTTAGAGTTGAATGGGATTATACCAACTGATAGTCGCAAGCCCTTTGATATTCGCGAAGTAATTGCCCGCATTGTAGACGGCTCTCAATTTGATGAATTTAAAGCTTTATATGGAAATACTTTGGTATGCGGATTTGCACACCTTTTTGGTTACCCCATTGGGGTGATCGCCAATAATGGGATCTTATTTAGTGAAAGTGCACAAAAAGGGGCACATTTTATCGAGCTTTGTACTTTAAGAAAAATTCCTTTGCTCTTTTTGCAAAATATAACCGGATTTATGGTTGGGAGTAAGTATGAAGCCAGTGGAATTGCTAAACATGGGGCAAAAATGGTGACTGCTGTGGCATGTGCAAATGTACCAAAATTCACCGTGATAGTGGGCGGAAGTTTTGGCGCGGGTAATTATGCTATGTGCGGCCGGGCTTTTGCCCCTCGTTTTTTATGGTCTTGGCCTAATGCCCGTATTTCGGTTATGGGTGGCGAGCAAGCGGCTAATGTATTGGCGCAAATTAATCAGGATAAGTATAAAAAACAAGGAAAGGAATGGCCTGTTGAAGAAATGGAAAAATTTAAAATCGGTATGCGCGAGCAATATGAGGTGCAAGGCAATCCCTATTATGCGAGCGCAAGGTTATGGGATGATGGCGTAATCGCACCGGCAGATACGCGCAAAGTATTAGGGTTAGGATTGAGTGCGGCTTTGAATGCGCCTATTAGTGATACCCATTTTGGTGTTTTTAGGATGTAAATTCGATTTTTGGCTAGTTCCGGGGAAATAATAATAAAATGTAGGTTGGCGCCGCCAGGCCCAACAAACAATCTCGCTAATGAATGTTGGGCCTGGCGGCGCCAACCTACATTTAGAGAAGATTGATCACTTGATGGCTTGTTTTCAATTAGAATATATTGAAAAATTCCTTTTTACCCTGTTTGTAAAGGGGATTTAAAAAAATGAGCGGCTCCCTCAGGCCGAAGGCCCAACAAACCCAAGATCAAAAGGATCTTATGTCTGACATTTTACAAGAAACACAGGAAAAAGTTTTACTGGTTACGTTTAATCGCATTGAAAAACATAATGCATTTGATGACGTCTTTCTTGCAGAATTACAAAATATTTTAGATGCTGCAGAAAAAAATTCTGGCGTGCGCGTTATTGTGTTAAAAGCAAATGGTAAGCATTTTTCTGCAGGCGCCGACCTGCAATGGATGCAACGTATGGCCTCTTTTACGGAAGAGGAAAATATTGCGGATGCTATGGTTCTTGCTAAATTAATGTATACCCTCCACAAATGTAGCAAACCCACTATTGCGATGGCGCAAGGTTCTGCTTTTGGCGGAGGTGCAGGTTTGGTGGCTGCTTGCGATATAGGGATTGCCGCTGACTCTGCCAAATTTTGTTTTTCTGAAGTAAAGTTAGGTCTTATTCCAGCTGTGATTAGTCCTTATGTAATTCGAGCCATAGGCCCTCGCGCGGCGAATGCTTTATTTATGAGTGCGGAAGTATTTGATGCGAAAAAAGCATTGGCGTTGGGGTTGGTGCAGCATTGTGTTACTGGCAATGAGCTGGTTTCATTTACTTTAGACTACGCACAACGTATTGCCAGTTTGGCTCCACAAGCAGTAAGTGAGGTAAAAACCTTGGTTACCGAGGTGAGTGGGTATCCAATTGATTTAGAATTGCAACATAAAACAGCAAGACTGATTGCGAAAAAACGGGTTTCTGCCGAAGGACAAAAGGGATTGCAGGCTTTTTTGCGTAAGGAAAGTGTCGTTTGGGATTAGCAAATGAATGTTAGCTCTCTCGGGCCTTGTCGCCCATCAATCCCACCGATAAATGGTATATGAAAATATTCATGGAGTAATATGTTTACAAAAATACTCATAGCTAATCGTGGAGAAATTGCCTGTCGCATTATACGCACGGCTCGCCGTATGGGTATTGCCACTGTGGCTGTATACTCCAGTGCCGATAAAGACAGCCTCCATGTCCGCGAGGCGGATGAAGCTTTTTATATTGGCGAGGCCCCTGCTTCAGTAAGCTATTTGAATATTGATTCTATTATTGCCGTTGCCAAACAGAGTGGCGCACAAGCAATACATCCGGGTTATGGGTTTCTTTCGGAAAACCCTCGATTTGCTATTGCTTGTGAACAAGAAGGAATAATTTTTATTGGTCCTAGCGTATCAGCAATGGAGGCGATGGCTTCCAAGCAATATGCAAAACAAATTTTGGAGGGAAGTGACGTACCTCTAACACCCGGCTATCATGGACAAGACCAGAGAGAAAAGACACTTTTACAAGAAGCAAAAAAAATTGGCTTTCCTGTACTTCTAAAAGCCGCGGCGGGAGGCGGCGGCAAAGGAATGCGTTCAGTATATGAAGAAAACGATTTTGCCATGGCATTAGCAAGCGCCAAACGCGAAGCAAAATCGAGTTTTACAGATGACACCATTATTATTGAGAAACTGCTTTTGCGTCCGCGCCATGTAGAAATGCAAATAATGGCAGATAACCATGGCAATGTTGTCCATTTATTTGAGCGTGATTGCTCTATTCAGCGCAGGCACCAAAAAATTATTGAAGAAGCCCCTGCCCCCAACTTAAGTAAGAAATTACGCGATGGGCTCGCTGCAGCTGCTATTGCCGTGGCTAAAAAAATTGATTATCGAGGTGCCGGCACCATTGAATTTTTAGTAGCAGAAGAACATTTTTATTTTATGGAGATGAATACTCGCCTCCAAGTAGAACACCCCGTTACCGAGATGATTACGGGTTTAGATTTGGTGGAATGGCAAATTCGAATTGCCGCCAATGAGCCGCTCCCCTTGCAACAACATGAAATAGTAGCAAACGGCCATGCGATAGAATGCCGAGTATATGCCGAAGACCCTGGTAATGATTTTTTACCCTCTATAGGTACCATTCATTTTTTAAAAGAACCAAAAGGCGAAAGTATTCGTATTGATACAGGGGTTATTGAGGGTTCAGCTATCAGTCGTTTTTATGATCCGATGATAGCTAAACTTATTGTCTCGGGTAAGACAAGGCAAGAAGCTGCCCAAAAGTTACTGCAGGCTTTAAAGCAATACTATATTGGAGGCGTAAAAACCAATCTTTCATTTTTACAAGCGATTCTTCGTCACCCCGCTTTTATAGAAGGAAATTTAAGCACAGATTTTTTAAATAAAGAAAAACTTTCTTTCACTCCTATTGCTACAAAAAAAGCATTATTTTGGGCAGCCTGTGTAGAGTACTTTTCTTTACTGCAAGAAAATCAAGACCCGCTGTGGGCTAACACCTTTGCCTGGCAAATGCACCTTTCCAGTTCCTGGTTTTATAGTTATCGCATTGATGAAGAAATTTTTCACATGGAGGTGCATCCTCTTGCTAACAATGAAGTAGTATTAAAACTCCATGAAGAAACACAACAATATTCTATCAGCAAAAAAGGAGAGGTTTTTTATTTATATTCCCAACAAGAAAGCCTCCACTTATATGCAGACAGAACTTCATCCCACATTCATATTTATAGTGAGCAAGGTTCTTTCACCGTTGAACGTTTTACTTGGGAAAAAATATCTGAATCATCGGGAGCTGGCCAATTAACCGCCCCTATGCCGTCCACTATTGTAGCTATATTAAAAAATAAGGGAGATAAAATTAAAGCGGGCGAAAGTTTAGTGGTATTAGAAGCGATGAAAATGGAACATACTATCCATGCGCCGCAAGATGGATTGTTGATAGATATATTTTATGATGTAGGCGCTCAAGTGAATGAAGGTGCTGAATTGGTTGCTATGGAGTTTGAACAATAGCAGAAATCTCTAAAGGACTACCGATGAATTATCCGCAACAAGTAACAATTATAGAAGTAGGTCCCAGGGATGGTTTGCAAAATGAATCCGTATTCGTACCTACCGAGAAGAAGGTAGAATTTATTAATTTATTGAGTTGCACCGGTTTAAAAAATATTGAAGTAACCAGTTTTGTTTCTCCTAAAGCAATCCCTCAATTAGCCGATGGTGTTGAGGTTTATCAAAAGATTAAAAAAGAGGACGCTATCCACTACTCCGCTTTAGTTCCCAATGAACAAGGTATGCAAAGAGCCCTGGAAGCCCAAGTTAAACACATAGCTGTATTTACCGCAGCAAGTAATACTTTTAACCAGCGCAATATCAATTGTACTATTGCCGAGAGTTTAGAAAGAATCGCCCCCATTGTGGTTAAAGCAAAAGAAAAGAATATATACGTTCGTGCTTATATTTCGTGTGTTTTAGGATGCCCTTATGAGGGAACAATTACTCCTAAGCAAGTCATTGAAGTCACCAAACAACTTTTGCGCATGAAAGTAGATGAAATAAGCTTCGGGGACACCATCGGCGTGGGGACACCAAAGCAAACATTTGAACTGATTAAAGCTTTGGATAACTGTCTTCCTTTTTCACAAGTAGCCATGCATTTTCATGATACGTACGGCCAAGCACTCGCTAATATTTATACTTCCCTGCAATGCGGTATTGCGCGTTTTGACAGCTCGGTTGCAGGGTTAGGCGGATGTCCTTACGCACAAGGCGCGACAGGAAATGTAGCTACGGAAGACGTTTTGTACATGATGCATGGCTTGGGAATAGAGACCGGGGTTGATATTTATAAAGTTGTTGCAGCAGGGGAAAAAATTTGTACCCTCATTGGGAGAAAAAACCAATCAAAAGTAGCCAACGCGTTACTAGGAAATCCGTGTAGTTAGGAGTTAATATGGACAATGTTGTTGTATGGAAACCTCTACATCCTGAAAAAACCAATATGTGGGCGTTTATGCAATTTGTTAATGATCGCCACGGACAGCATTTTACTACCTACCCAGAGCTACATGCATGGTCAATTAATCACTGCGCGGTATTTTGGGAAACTTTGAGCCAGTTTTTTTCTATTCAGTTTGATACCGCACCAACTGAAATCTTAAATTCATATAAAGAAATGTTAGACGCACGTTGGTTTGCCGATGCAAAATTAAATTATGCAGAACAACTCTTACAGAAAAACGATGACTCTCTCGCCATTATCAGCGTAGATGAACAGAATAATCGTTACACACTCACTTATAAAGAATTGAAAGAAGCAGTCATGGCATGTGCCGAAGGACTGCGGCAAGCCGGGATAAAAGAAGGGGATCGCGTCGCTGCTATTCTGCCCAATGTAAGCTATACCGTCATAGCATTTTTAGCTACTGCTTCCATTGGCGCCATTTGGTCATCTTGTTCAACCGATTTTGGTTTAAATTCAGCCTTTGATAGATTAGGTCAAATAGAACCCAAGCTTTTGTTTATCAGTAATGGGCATCAATATAATGGCAAAATTTTTAATGATCTTGAAAAAGGGGAAGAAATAACGAAGCTCATGCCCACTGTAGAAAAAGTGGTAGTGTGTCCGGTTTTAAAAATTCAAGATGCTGAGACCCTTTTCCCAAAGGCAATTTTATGGGATGGATTTATAAAACCAGGTGCGCCAGAAAAATTTACTTCCTTACCATTCGCCCACCCTCTTTATATTCTTTTTTCCTCCGGCACCACTGGAAAACCGAAATGTATAATACATGGAGCCGGTGGCGTGCTTTTACAACATTTAAAAGAACTGGCGCTGCATTCTGATATAAGCGAGACAGATAACTTATTTTTTTATACCACCTGTGGGTGGATGATGTGGAACTGGATGGTTTCTGTTTTGGCTAGAGGGGCAACACTCACTTTATACGAAGGTTCTCCAACTTATCCTGATGCTTCGCAATTATTTAAGCTAATTGAAAAAGAAAAAGTCAGTGTCTTTGGTACGAGTGCTAAATTTATTTCCACCATAGAAAAAGCAGGTATTGCCCCAAAAGAGCAATTCTCACTCTCCCACTTGCGCTGTATATTGTCTACCGGCTCACCTTTGCTACCCAAAAACTATGATTTTGTTTATGAAAAAATAAAATCCGATGTGCAACTTTGTTCTATTTCGGGAGGGACAGATATTGTTTCTTGCTTTGCTTTAGGCAACCCTATTTTGCCTATTTATAGAGGTGAGCTTCAATGTTTTGGTTTAGGTATGGCTGTTGATGTTTTTGACGATCAAGGGCAATCCATTAAAGGAGCCCGAGGCGAGTTAGTTTGCACCAAACCCTTCCCTACTATGCCTATTGGTTTTTGGAACGACCCTGATAAAAAATTATTTACGCATGCTTATTTTGAGCGTTTTCCTACTATATGGGCGCATGGCGATTTCGCTGAAATTACCCCTCATAACGGTTTAATTATTTATGGCAGATCGGATGCGGTATTAAATCCAGGTGGTGTGCGCATTGGGACGGCTGAAATTTATCGTCAAGTGGAAAAAATTGCGGAAGTTTTAGATAGTGTTGTAATTGGGCAAGATTGGGAAGATGATGTGCGGGTAATTTTATTTGTTAAATTACGCGAAAAATTAATATTAGATGAACCTTTGAAAAAGAAAATTATTCAAACTATTCGCGATAATGCTTCCCCCAGGCACGTTCCTGCAAAAATTATTCAAGTAGGCGACATTCCGCGTACCATTAATGGAAAAGTAGTTGAACTGGCAGTAAGGGAAGTAGTTCATGGACGGGCTGTAAATAATTTACGTTCCTTGGCGAATCCAGAAGCTTTAGAATTTTTTAAAAATAGAGATGAGTTAAAGGTTTTATAATGCTTAGGGTATTTTATTTTTTGGTATTTATATTGGGGATACTCATGTCTGAATGTATATATGCTGTACCATCGACTATTACTTTAATTGCAGATCCTAAAGTTCTTGGAATTCCTATTCGTGAGAACAATGAATGTTTTGTTAACTTAACCGAGCAAGCAGAGATTTTAATTGGCCCCTCCCCAGAAATTCCGAATAATACAAATTATACCTATCTGCGCAAAACAGTTTATGAAAAGCTAAAGCAGGCAAGTAATTTATTGCCGCAAGGCATGCATTTTTGTCTTTACGAAGGCTATCGTAGTCTAGAGCTGCAAAAAATGCTTTTTGATACGCAATACAAAAATACTAAAGCTAGACACCCCGACTGGTCCTTAGACCAAATTTTTGAAGAAACTACAAAACTGGTCTCGCCGGTGATTAATCAAGATGGCTCAAAGAATGTCCCACCGCATTCTACAGGAGCGGCCATTGACGTTTATTTAGTTAATGATAAGGGGGAAGCTTACGATATGGGAATTCACCCAAAAGATTGGATGAAAGACAAAGACGGCGAGCTCTCCTTAACCGGCTCTAGCGCCATTTCTGAAACAGCCAGGAAAAATCGCCAACTCATGATCAAGGCATTAACCGAAGCAGGCTTCACTAACTATCCTACTGAGTATTGGCATTGGTCTTATGGGGACCGCTATTGGGCTTTTAGTAATAATAAACCCTTTGCGATTTATGGAAGTATTCAAGCAGTAAAATGCGATTAAATCCTCTATTGTATATGCAATGTAGGTTGGCGCCGAAGGCCCAACACTCCTTTCAAGATCCCCTAGTTGGGCCTTTGGCGCCAACCTACATCAACTAATGTAGAACCGTAGCCCGATTGCTTGCCAACCAGACTACATTTATTACATTACAGTACAATTTTTCCTTGCATTATCAAGTAACTCACCTACCCGCCGTAAACGTGATCTTGGCGCGGAAGAAAATACACTTAAGCCCGCATCGTGGATTTGTTGTTGTTCTATAGGTTGCTGCTCTCGTTTACCTTCTATTGGAGCTGCGGCAGCAGTTTCGGTGTTTGTGTCCTCACTAACAACCTGGGGCCTTGCTGGAATATCCAGTGATGCTTGAGTTAAAGCAGGTTGCAATGAAGTTCCAACATTAATTTCAACCGTATGACCTTTATTCACGATAATAGACGGTAGCGGTACGACTTGCCCAGGCTCTGCCCAAACAGTATGGGTGTTATTCTCACTCGTTTGTTGGATACAAACGCGTACGGTCAATAAATCCCTTGCCGCAGCCCAGGCTGCTAATTGATTATGATCGCTTAAAGCCCTTTGTAAGTCCGGGCTTTTATATAGAATAAATGCTGAGCCAAAGCGCTGAGTTAATTCTGTTAGCCTATCGGGTTGTGTTTCATAGCTGACAATAAAAAACTTATTTCTGGCTAACTGAGAAGGAGCAAATTCACCCAGAGTTTTATCTAAATAACTTAAATCTTGTGTAGGACGGGTATCACGGCCATCGGTAAACAATAAAACATTATTTTGTACTGGACTTTGCGATAATACCTTAAGCATTTTTTCCGCAGTTGCATACAGCGCTGTTTCCCCACTTGGAGTCAATTGGTCAATCGTTCGTTGGAATTTCTCATCCGTTGCCTTAAATATGCCAACTAAGCTTAATTGGGTATTAAAAACATGTATGTGTAATTCCGCGTTTTGGTGATAATTAAAAAGAACGTAAGCAAACCTCCTCACGCTATCTCTTAATTCATCTATTTTTCTATCATCTCTCATACTCCCAGAAAGGTCTAACACGAAATGATATACTGGCGGGGTTTGTTGCTGGGGAAGATAAACGAAAGGAGAAACCCGTACTTGGTCTGCATTTACTTCTTCCTGCACAAAATACACAGGGTTATTTTCTAACACCTTACCATTTAAAACCAAGGTCGGTTGCCCATTCATCCCCTTATCTAATTGAAAATAAGAGTCAGATTGGCTCTTTAGATACTCTTCTAAATTAAAGCGAAGCTGGGTGCCCGTTACGCGTTGCAAATTATGTCGTACGCTTGAAAATAAGCTAGCAATCTCCAGGGTTGGTAAATCACAACACAATTCAAAAGTTTCCGTATCCAGCCTGATATTATTGGCAAATATGTTAAACAACCCAAGACATGCTCTTAAATTTTCTGTTTGAGTAGTCGTCGAATTTTCTAAAGTACGCAGCATGAGCTCTACAGCATTAAGACTTTTCACTTCTTGAATTTTTAAAAGACTAGCTAAATCATGGACTATAGAACTGTGTGCAGTCTTCAATTGCATAGCAATAAAAGGTTCAGAATCGTTTAAATCTTCTATTTGGGTATCCAGTTTGCTTGCTTTTAATAAGGATAACAAACCCTGTTCACGTACTTTATGATTGGACAAGCTATTTTTAGGCATTATTGTTCCATAGTGTTTTTATTTTGGTGTAGAAATCTAACATGCGACTCTAGGGTAATCAATGAAGCATTTAATTTAATTTCGGGATATTTTAATATTCAGCGCTTACAATCATTTAGACCTTCGCGCAGCGCTACATATAAATTTACAGTGCTGTATTTTTACGTTAAAATGCCGATTCGCGCCGATTTGAACACTCAGCTTGCGGGCGCTTTTAAAAATACGGCTAAAGCGGGGTTTGCTTTCCTTCCCAGCTTTCCGCCAGCTTAAAATAACTGGTATCAAAATGATAGAACTTACCAATATAACAAAATCTTTTGGCAATCATATTGCTTTGAAAAATATTCATTTATTTATCCAGGAAGGTGAGATTTTTGGCGTCATTGGTAAGAGTGGCGCTGGAAAATCAACTTTGCTGCGGTGTGTTAATTTGCTTGAGCGGCCTGAAGAGGGTTCAGTTATTGTTGATCAAGTGGATTTGATGGAGTTATCGCCTAGGGAGTTAAGGGAAGCTCGTCATAAAATTGGAATGATTTTTCAACAATTCAATTTAATTAATTCTAAAAACGTTTATGACAACATTGCTTTGCCTATGCGGATTCAGGGAGTTAGTGAAGAAGACATCAAAATTAAGATTGATGAATTACTTGCCCTTGTCGAGTTAACCGATAAAGCACATGCCTATCCGGATCAATTAAGTGGTGGGCAGAAACAACGCGTTGCTATTGCCCGGGCGCTTACCTGCTCTCCTAAAATTTTATTATGCGATGAAGCAACATCTGCCCTGGACCCAGAGACTACGGATTC
>NZ_LR134429.1 GCF_900637865.1 Legionella adelaidensis | reverse complement strand
GATCCCTTTACCCTTGGTCAGTTATGGGGGAACCGCAATGGTTACTTTTTTGGCCAATTTTGGCATTTTAATGTCTATAAGTTCCCACCGTATTTTATTTAATAATATTCGTTGAGTAGAAGGTATCTTATGAAAACCAAAATATTAAGTCGTTTTGTAGGGCTCTTTTTACTCATTCAGTGCAGTTTTATTTTTGCCGAATCAAACGATCGTGAGCGTGAGAACATGAATAGTCAATTTGCAGAACTAATATCCCAATATGAAGAAAGTCTCTTTAATCATTTTCCCGAGCTAGGTTCTTTTTGGGGCAAAGTAGATACCCCGCTTGATCGCTTTACTGATTACTCTCTAAAAGGAATAAAAGAATGGGAAGCGCAAGAAGATCATTTTTTAGAGCAAATTAAGCAAACCGATCTCACCCAACTAAACGAGTCGGAAAAAATTACTTACTCTCTCTTACAACAAACCTTGGAAAATAATAAAAATGCGAGAGTCTGTAAAAGCCAGCTGTGGGATGTTAACCCCGCTTTTGGCTGGCATAATCAACTAGTTACCGTTGCGCAAAAACAACCCGTAGGGAATGACCTACTCCGGCAAAAAGCCCTAAAACGATGGAAAACTTTCCCGCAAGTTGTAGACCAACAAATCGCTAATTTGGGTGAAGGCATGAAAACAGGCTATACGGCCCCAAAACCCGCCGTAGAACGCGTAATTGTGCAAATAAATCTAATGATAGAAGGCAATATAGAAGATTCCCCTTTCTTTGATTTTGCACGCAAAGATAATGATCGTGAATTTCAAAAAGAGATTAAAGAAATTATTGCCACCCAAATAAATCCTTCTCTACAGAAGTATATTGATTTTCTACAAAAAGAATATTTACCCAAAGCGAGGGATTCTATTGGAGTAAGCACATTACCTGAAGGCATTGCCTGCTACAAAGCAAAGTTGAAATTAGAAACTACCTTGGATATCTCTCCAAATGAAATCCATGCTCTTGGGCTTCACTATATAAAACAGTTAAAAAAAGAAGTTGCAGCGATTGGGCTACAAAAATATGAAACGGAAGACATGGCTGAAGTATTTCGTCGTGGGAAAGAGGAATCTTTAAATTATTTTACAAGCGAACAAGAAATATTGAATTATAATAATCAAGCTTTAGACAAAGCAAAGGCAAAAGTTCCTGAATGGTTTGATTTAATGCCCAAAGTGCCTGGGATCATTAAGCCCTATCCCCCTCATCGGGCTAAAACAGGCGCATCGGGAGAATACAATCCTCCAGCGCAAGACGGTAGCACCCCAGGTATTTTTTATATTAATACTTACCAACCAGAAAAAAGAAGCCGCATTGACCAAGAAGCTACTTTATTTCATGAGTTAATACCGGGACATCATTTCCAAATTGCCCTTCAATTTGAAAACACTTCTATTCCGGTGATCAATCGCTATCTCTGGAATGCAGGATATGGCGAGGGGTGGGCTTTATACGTAGAAAGACTCGCTGATAATATGGGTTTATACGAGGATGAAATTTCCCGTTTAGGTATGCTTTCGAATGAATCATTGAGAGCGAGTCGATTAGTAGTAGACACCGGGATTCATGCTTTTGGCTGGACCAGGCAGCAAGCAATAGACTATTTAAGTGAGCATACGGCTTTAAGCAAAAATATAATAGAAGGGGAAGTAGACCGTTACATTATGCTCCCCGGACAAGCCACTTCTTACATGCTCGGTAAACTGGAAATAGAAAACTTACGCGCGTTAGCAAAAGAGAAATTAGCAGATAAATTCGATATCCGCCAATTCCATAACCAAATTCTTAAAAATGGAGTGGTAACTTTACCCATGCTAAGAACACAGATAAAACTATGGCTAAGTAACCAATTAATGTAGTATTTAATGTACCTGGCGCCAAAGCCAACATCCAACTCGAAAGCGCTTTTGGCCAGCTATATTCACTTAAGGATCGTTGTCTGGTCTCAAAAAAACCAGACAACGGTACTACTTTAGAACTACCTCGTAAAGTCCATCACACATGGGGCTTGGGATGGCATAACGTCGGAGCCTGATCTGATGGCCGCTGCGGGGAAAAAAATCTATAAGATTCACCTACACCTATATAAAGTCTAGCCTCTGGTAAAGGTGGTCTAGAGATTCTGGAGAGTAAGGAAGGTGGTGCAGGTACCTCACCTGGGGTTAGAAGAGAATGCTGGACTGCCTCTCCTTGCGCTATTATTGGTTCCGCACCGGTAACCTGACGGGATAGCTGTACATCAGTAGGTGGTACGGGCACTTCCGGTAATATAACAGGTGCTGCAGTTGCGATTGGAAAAGCTACATAATAGACTTGGTTTAAGTCAAATTGTTGGGGTCTTTGAACCTGAACACGTTTAAAAGCGGAGCGATCGGGATTTTCTTCCTCAAACCCCAGTTTATTGACTGCTTTCGTAACTTGCCGAGGATGTTTTCTGCTTGTAGTACTTGTAGGAACTGTTACTTTTGGGGCTTCCTGAGATTGAACCGGTGCTGCGGCTGCAGCTGAATCGTCTCCGCCTCCACTTGACATAGTGAATAGTTCTGATCCAGGCTTCTTAGAGTAATGTGAAGCCCGCGCTTAATAAGGGTTAAAGAGGGTCTCCCCTTTTTTTTTAAATCTTGGGGAATCTCTATTTGTTTAACCTTATTACGGAAATTATCCGAAAATCTTCTTAATCTCTTAACTGTAATATCAAAACCACAAATTTCCTTAAGCACAGCTGACCATTCCTTATATGTCACAGTTTTAGGATAGGGATTCTCAGAGAGTTTTTTCTTCAGAAAAGTTTGTACCTCAACAGGCAAAGTTCTTCGAGGTTCACGTACAACAGGGTATTTGACTGTTTTTGACGTAGGTGCAGGAAACATATATTCTCCAGTAAATAAACAAATTGTTCATTTTATCACACAAATATTAAGGAATTATTAAATAGAGTATGTAGCAATAACAGTGAAAAAGATGATAGGAGCAAGGTTATAATAAAATCCATTTATGTACGTGTTAATGTAGGTTGGAACTCTCAAGATCGTTTTGTTGGGCCGTTGGCACCAACCTACATTACCCCTAACCTCACAATTAAGAATTCGTTGTCTGGAGCCAACAACCAGCCAACCTTACTGCTTTAGATCCACCGCGTTAAATTCCTCGCTTAGGTCTTGAGGCATAACTACGGGACCTGATGCTGTTCGAGAGGTACTGAATAAAGAATAAGGGTTTTGCCCTACTCTTGGAGCCGTTACATAATAGGCAGCTTGCCTCAAATCAGGTTGTTGGGGTTTCTGAACCTCAACGCGTTTAAAAGCAGAGCGATGGGGATTTTCTTCCTCAAATCCAGTTGTGGTGACTGCATCCGTAACTTGCCGGGCATGTTTTCGGCTTGTAGTAACTGTTACTACTATTGGGGCTTCCTGAGATTGAACCGGTGCTGCAGCTGCAGCTGAATCGTCTTTGCCCACACGTGAGAAATGTGCAGCCCGCGCTTTAAGTAGGGCTAGAGAGGGTCTCCCCCCTTTTTTTAACTCTTGGGGAATCTCTACTTGTTCAGCCTGATTACGGTTCATCCGAAAGTTATCTGCATATTTTTTTAATCGCTTAACAGAAATCACAGAATCATATTTTTCCTTCAGCTCAGTTAACAGGGACTGACAGGTGGCAGCATCGGGATAGGGATTTTTTTTAAACTGCGCATTGAGAAATTGCTGTACCTCTTTAGACAAAGGTCTACCTCTAGCAACTGTTACTTTTCGTGTCCCAGATATACCAGATATACCAGATATACCTGGGACAGGGGCGGCTGCAGCCGCTGTGCATCCCTCAGGTGGCTCACAGAATAGTTGAGGACTATGTCGCTTTGAGAAATGGGATGACCGCTCTTCAAGGCGCCGTTGCGAGGGTCTTCCTCGTGTTTTAAATGGATCAGGTATCGCTATTTGCATTTCCCTCCTGCGGATATTCTCTGCAAATTTATATAATTTACGAACTGTAATATCAAAACCATATTTTTGCGTAAGCTCAGTTGACCATGCCTTATATGTCGCAGCATCGGGATAAGGGTTCTGAGAGAGTTTTTCCTTAAGAATTACTTGTACCTCTGAAGGCAACACTCTTCGACGTTCACGTACAACAGGGTTCTTAACTGCTTTGGATGTAGGTATAGGATCCATAAATATTCCAATAAAAAATAAACAAAGTGAGCATTTTATCACGCACATATTAAGAAATAATTAAGTAATTATTCAGTCGATAACAATAAAAGAGGATAGGAGCGAGGTTACAATAATGTTCACAAAAAAAACAATTCATGGAGTGTTTAATGGAAGCAACTGCTTTTAAGACAGTTGCTCCATTAATTCTAAAGCTTGGGCAACAAAATAAAAATTCTTGCGGTGAATATCACAAGGACCTAGCTCTTTTAACTTTTGTTGATGTAATTTTGTACTATAGCCTTTATGGCTGGCAAATGCGTATCCCGGATACACTGCATCCATACGCTCCATTTCTTCATCTCGATGTACTTTAGCCAGAATCGACGCAGCGCTTATATCTTGAATTAATAGATCCCCTTTTACAATGGCATAGCAAGGAATCGAAACTTGAGGTAAATGTTTGCCATCCACCAGAACTTTATGCGGTGTAATAGCCATGTTTTCAACGGCTCTTTTCATCGCTAATAATGTAGCATAATGAATATTTAATTCATTAATTTCTTCTACCTCTGCTCGCCCGTAGGCATAGCAAATGGCTTGCTCTTTAATTTGCTCTGCCAATTCACGGCGGCGAGTAGGTGTTAATAGCTTTGAATCCGTGACCCCTTCAATGGGAGCTTTAAGAATTACAGCCGCAGTTATTACTGGCCCTGCCAAAGGGCCTCTACCCACTTCATCAACCCCTGCAACGAGCATAACAATTTCCTATCTTATTTTTTTTAAAGACAGGCATAATACTCATTTTACGCTGCCTATTCTATAAATATACTGCATTTTCATTCTATAAGGGGGAATGCCCCCGGTCGGTGAAGAATTTTTATAGAACGGCAATAAGCTTTAGGGAGTATATTTCCCTGACTCGTGAGGCGTGAATGTTGAATGCTGCGAGAGGCTAAACAAACTATAAAGCCCTAACAGGGAAGGTGGTGCAGGTATCTTAACTCGTTTAGGAGCGGATTGCGGAGCCTGAACTATAGTTCCCGCATCGATAACTTGGCAGGATTGCTGTCTTACATCAGTAATTGTTACTTGGGGCACTTCCTGTGATATTTCAGGTGCTGCCGCTGCATCCATCTCCCCAAATAACCGAGGATTATGTGTTGCAAAAAGGCTACTCCGCGCTGAAAGAATACCTTGCGAAGGTCTGCCTGGCTTTTTTAGAGAAGTGGGGATCTCAACTCTTCCTTTTTGAAGCTTGTTACGAAAATCATCTGCACATTTTCTTAATTTTTTAACTGAAACCTCAAAGCCGCATTTTTGCGTCAGCTCAGCTGACCATGCTTTATATGTATCAGCATCTGGATAAGGATTATTACAAAGTTGTCCCGTGAGAATGTCTCGTATTTCCGGAGGTATACATTTTCGTGCGCCAACCCTTACTTTTCTATCAAAAGAAGGAGCCGCAGAAGTTTGGCTTAGATCTTTTTCAGAATCTATCTTCTCAATGGGCCTTTTTGACAAACTTCTCATGGAAAGCATACATACTCCGGTAAAAAATAAACAAAGTGATTATTTTATCACAAAAACAGCAAGAAATTATTACATAAGCCCTTTCTGTAATGAATTCTTAGGAGAGCGGAGATTTTTCCGTGGGGATAACGCATTTTTTAGAACGGCTGCTTCTATTAAACCCCAACACTAAAACCAAAAAAACAAACCCACAAAGAGCACAATACAGGCCAAAAAGAATATTATTATGGTTTTGATATAAAATATTTGCCAACTCCACTCCTCCTGCTTGAATAAGCAAGGCCGTCATATTCATAAGTGCCGAGGCGGTTCCTTTAGTCACAGAAGTAACAAAAAGCGCGTAGCGCGTTAATGGAGCGCTGCTAACCGATAATCCGAAAAAATAAACAATTAAACCCGGCATAATATAAAGAAAACTGGCATTAAACAGGAGGGGTAATATATACATCATAACCAGGCTAACTACCGATACTATAGTCCCGGATTTAATCATCTTCTGTAGAGACGTATCTTTCCTTGTCATTTTATGTAGGTACCAATTCCCGACAATTGAAGCGCCGAATACAGGAATTTGCAGAAGACCATAAGTAATTACGGAGAGCTTTGCGTCAGCAATTAATATAACCGGAGCAAGCGCAATCCAGGCTACGCATGGCACCCCGACCACACCTAAAGCAATAGAACTGAAAATAAAATTCTTATTCTTAATTAATTGCAAATAATTAAAAAGAACAACGCGCGGACTTAACGAACTCCTTTGAATCATCTCTCCATCTCTTTTCCTCTGTCCTATCGGTTCTGGCATAAATCGCCATAATCCCCATAAGGCTACAAGGGCAAAGCAACTAATCACTATGAAGATAAACCGCCAATTAAAATAATGAATAAATAAAGCACCTAATACAGGACCTAAAAGAGGCGCTAATATAGAAACATTAGCCATAATGGCAATTAAACGAATCGCATCCATTTCCGCAAAAATTTCTTGCAGAGTCGCGTAACCAATTACCCCAATAAAACAAAGACCCATGCCTTGAAAAAAACGAGCAGCCAAAAATTGTTCCATGGATTGCGAAGCTGCGATAAAAACCGTGCAAATAAAAAATAAAACTGCACCAAAAATCATAACCGGTCGTCGACCGAAGCGATCAGAAAGAGGGCCTAAAAATAATTGTAAGCTTGCCCCACCCAAAATATATAAGGTTAAAGAAGTAGCCACCGCTGATTCCGGCCCATGAAACCCGGAAACCACCTGTATCATGCCCGGCATAATCATATCGTTGGCAATATAGGTGAGAAATTCGTATAGAACCAGAAAGGATGCATACCAATAGGCTTGACGTAAGGAAATATTAATTAAGGGGTTCGACATTCTCTAAATTTCTCTGTAATCATCAATTCAATTTGACCTTTTACTACCCATTTTATTATCATTTATAACTTTTTGCTCTTAATTAATATTTCTTTAAGATTTCCCTGCTATATTTTTATGCAGTTAATAAGAAAAGGTATAATAAAATGGCCAAGAAAGTAAAGACAAGCTCCTTCTTTCACAGTCGTATGCAACAATTTGTAGCCAATCTTTTATTTCCCGTGGGAACGGGTGATTGGTACAAAAGTAAAGGCTATGGTGCGAAGGGAGCTAACCCTAACGATGCCTTTAGCGATTTTATGCATACACAAAAAACCGATTCAAAAGCACAATATTATCAAGCTTTTAAGGGATTAGATTTTAAATTAGACATGGTTCTCTCTAAATTAAGCAATGGTGACTCTTGCGCGCTGGAAGTTTTGGAATGCAAACCACCCGCTATCAATGAAGCAGAAGGCGAGAGAGCAAAGCCGGGAACAGGGAAACATATTGTTTATTTTCCCGGGGCTAATACTTATTATCAAGCTTGCTTTCGCGATATCAGCACGGCTGCTCATGAAACCGGAGCTACCGTACACGCATTTAACTTTCCCGGTACTGGTAGAAGTACGGGCAGGGTAAAAGAAGCAAATGATTTAATCAATGCCGGTATGGCAGTCGTTCTTTCCTTACTTAAACAAGGAGTACATCCTGACGATATTATTTTGCAGGGAGACTGTTATGGTGCAGGCATAGCTCTCGAGGTAAAAAAACAATTTGAAAGCCAAGCCGACGTAAAAATTCGTGTCATTATGAACAATGCTTTTAAATCGTTCAAAGCAGCCGTTTGCGACATGATTACCGAGTCCCCCTGGTTACCCAGTAGATTGAAAAGTATTGTAAAAATGTTATTACAATTTACAGGCTGGCATGTAGCCCCAGGCAAAAAATACGTAGGATCTGATCCCTATCAATGCCATATCCAACACTTGGACGATCAAACTTTAAAAACCTCAACTTTATCAGGAAAAGTAGCTCGGTATAAAGATGAGATGGAAACCGGAGTAACTACTTCAGCGAAAAGGGAAGCAAAAGTAGATACTTGCCCCGAAGAATATAAAGCGGACCGTGATGAATTAGACGCTAAGCACCTGGTTCGGGTAAAACAGTCTGCTAAAAAACGTTTGGGAGAGAAGTTTGGTGTGGATAAGTATGGCAGGGTCAATGCCCATTTTGCCGACCTGTGCGAGCTCGAAATGTTAAACGGTAAATCTGTTTACGAGGGTTTTGTTAACGATTATATAACTCGTTCTGACCGCTATATTCAAAGCAATCCTCAAGTACTCGGGACTAAACAAGTAAAATTTTTAGCCGAAGCCGATTCCATGGAAATTACTCAAGACGATGCCGAAAATATACAATTTGTCACCCAGCTTATTTCTGAAGGGCAAATTAAAAAATTCACACGTTCTGATGAAAACGCTCCTACAGCAATGGACTCTGGAGAAAGAGTGCTTTCTAGATAATTGCAAAATGTGAAATCAGCTTCACTACTTAAAGTATTTTAAAATGTAAGTGACATCAAAAAAGCCTGAAATTGCGGACCGGACTACGTCTCCAGACAATCCGGATCCGTGCTTTCGAATTCCAGAGCATAAGTATAGGGAGGGTTAGGCCTAAAAAAAGGATCACTAATCGCCCACCCTACTACAGCTGCCAATTGATTATTAATATAAAGTAACGGAATTGTATTTCTAAGCCAGGGAGGAACCTTCCATTCTTGAAATAATTTTTTTAACGACTTTGTTTGGCCATGCCAAATAAATCGCTCTCCTTGCTCACGAAACCTTACCTCAAGATGACTGTATGGAGGAACAAAAAGGCCGGACTGTGCTTTTTTTCCACTTAACTTTTTATTGCCAACCTGTATGGGTCTTGGAAAATTTTTCCACGCCATATTCTGGAAAGGTTCTTCTTTGCCTTTAATACTATACAACGTATCTTGAAATCGTCTTATGGCAATATCATTCCACTGCACACATGCTTGCGAGTCTTTTTCAGAAAAAATAACTTGCTCAATAATTCTTTGCAAAAGATCGGCAGAGCGTAACTTAATCTGATTGTTTTTAAGCCAAGTGCGTAAAACATTTTTTAACCTGGACTCAGAAAGTTGGCTTAAGTCTACTAATGAGAGGGTTTCCTTCCTATTTTTTAAATCAGGACAATCCACACGTGCAAGCTCTTCCAGATTGAGTTTGGCCTCTTGGCAGTGCATAGCTGTCCTACTCAGACTCTCGGAAAGTGCCGGCCATTGTATTTTTAGCTGAGGGATAATGGTTTGACGCAAAAAATTTCGCGCAAATCGGGGATCTTGATTGCTCGGATCATCTATCCAATTTAAAGTATTTTCCGCAGCATATTTTTCTAATGTACTTCTGGATAAGTCTAAGAAAGGCCTTATTAATTTGCCTATACTAAACGTTTGTACTGGAGCCATGGCAGCCAATCCATCCACACCAGCTCCTCTGAAAAGGTTTAATAACAACGTTTCTGCTTGATCATCTTGGTGATGAGCCAATACCAAAGCATCCTCTTTTTTTAGCAAGGAAGAGAAACATTCGTAACGAGCCTTTCTGGCATTTTCTTCAATATTACAGGAGCGATCAAATTGAACTTTTTTAGTAATCAAAGGTATGGAATGGGCTTTGCAAAATAGCTGGCAATGCTCAACCCAATGGTTGGCATTTACAGATAACCCGTGGTGTACATGAACAGCACAAAGTTTTTTTTTCAAAGAAGGCACTTGATTCAGGGCATACAGCAAAACAGTGGAATCAAGCCCTCCGCTATAACCGATATAAATTTTATTGCTGTGCTTAAAAATTTCTAGAAAATAACTGGAAACTAGCCCGTTACTCACTCGCACCCATCTTCATAAATTTTTGATAACGATTATTTAAAAGTGTTTCGGTGGATAGCTCTTTTAAATAGGTAAGCTCATCTACCAATACCTGCTTTATTCTGCTAGCCATTTCAGCCACATTTCGATGGGCTCCACCCAAAGGCTCGTCAATTACCAAGTCAACCAACTTATTTTCATAAATTTTGTCAGCGGTAATACCCATAGCACGCGCTGCTTCACTGGCTTTGGCTGGATCCTTCCATAAAATAGACGCACAACCCTCTGGGGAAATAACTGAGTATATGGAGTATTTAAGCATGATTACTCTATCCCCTACTCCAATGGCTAAAGCACCGCCTGAGCCTGCTTCTCCTGTAACTACACATAAAATAGGGGTCTTAAGTTTAGACATTTCCATTAAATTGCGAGCAATGGCTTCTGATTGATTCCTTTCTTCGGCGCCAATTCCGGGATACGCTCCTGCAGTATCAATAAAAGTAATAATAGGTAAGTGAAATTTTTCCGCTAGTTTCATCAAACGCAGTGCTTTGCGGTATTCTTCAGGTCTTGCCATACCAAAATTTCGATAGACTTTTTCTTTGGTGCGTTTCCCTTTCTGGTGTCCCAGAACCATTACTCCTTCGCCGTTGAGACGTGCCAGTCCTCCAATAATAGCGGGGGCAGCGGAATAATGCCTATCACCGTGTAATTCTTGAAAATCGGTAAATAAATGTTCAATATAATCGGTAGTTTGTGGCCGCAAAGGATGTCTAGCCATTTGCGCAACTTGCCAAGGCTCTAAACTAGAAAAAATATTTGCAGTCAATTCCTTACATTTTGTTTCAAGACGAGCAATTTCTTCACTTAAATTGACTTCATTATCAGTCCCTACCATGCGTAAGGCTTGAATTTTTTGGTTTAATTCTTCAATGGGTTGCTCAAAGTCTAAAAATTGATGACTCATTGGTGGCTCTTTGGTTAACGGCAGCTATGTTATACAATAACATCGAATTATACCCATAAGTTATTTTCAAAGCCACATGTACTATCCTGAATCCCCTTTTCCATCAGCATTTTCTCTTAACCCGCAAAGAATAGACATTTGGCGATTTTCATTAGCTGAACTGCCTTCCCAAGCCCTAATTGTACTTAACAATGAAGAAAGGGACAGGGCAAAACGATTTCATTTTAAGCACCATCAGCGCCGTTTTATAGTCAGCCGCTCTATGCTGCGAGCCATTTTATCTAAATATTTAAACCTTTTACCTTCGGAGGTTATTTTTGAATATAATTTACATGGCAAGCCGGCGGTAAAAAATTCCCCTTTTATACAATTTAATCTAACGCACTCTAAAGATTTGGCACTGTTAGCTGTAGGTAAAGACTTTCCTTTAGGTATAGACATAGAATACTTCTCTCCAAGACCTTACTTGGGAATAGCCAGGAATATTTTCTCAGCTAAAGAAACACTCGCTATAGAAAAAGAAAACCAAATATTGCAACCTTTAAGTTTTTTTCACATATGGACGCAAAAAGAGGCCTTAATTAAGGCCTGTGGTCTTGGATTAAGCTACCCCACAGAACAATTTGATTTACCTCATTTACCTGGTGAAGAAATTTTACTGATTGATCCTAAATTTAACCTATCATGGAAAATTAAAACCTTTATGCCAGAATCAGCCTGTTCAGGGGCTATTTGTTATAATCCAGCTGTAGAAAGGATTGATTATTTTAAAGCAACATACGAAGACTTTTTATGAAAAAATTAACAAGCTTGGAAATTACCTTACTCAATCAATTAGGTGACGGCGCATGCCATAGTGGTAAAGACTTAGGCTTACTGTTAGGGGTAAGTAGGACAGCTGTCTGGAAACATATAAAACAACTCGCTACGATGGGCTTAACTATCAATAGCTTACCTCAAAAAGGCTACCAGCTGAATGGCCCTTTGACTTTATTAGACTCGAAAGTCATACAAGCGCTGTTACCCAAGGCTTTAGTCAATAACTTTGTTTTTCATATTTATGGCTCAATAGACTCTACCAATCTTTATTTAAGAAAAATCCCTCCTACTGACAGTGTGGAGGTATGTTGTGCAGAAACCCAGACAGAGGGTAGAGGCCGCTTTGGCAGAAAATGGGTTTCACTTTTTGGGGAAAATATTTATTGCTCTAGTCGCTGGCAATTCCATAACGATCTCTCCTGTCTCTCGGGTTTAAGCTTGATCGTAAGCCTCGCATTAATTAAAACACTGACTTCTTTTACCTCTGAAAACTTATTTATTAAGTGGCCGAATGACATTTTATGGAATAATAAAAAACTATGCGGTTCACTAATTGAAATTAACGGAGAAAGTCACGGAGGAGCTGAAGTCATTATTGGCATTGGCTTGAACGTTAACACTAATACCCAAACAATTACCCTAGCCGACAAACCCTGGTGCTCGCTTTTGGAAATAACTCAGAAACATTTTGATAGAAACGCAATCATTGCCAAACTATTAACCACTCTCTCGGACTATCTCTCCCGCTTTTCTCAAGAAGGGTTATTAACATTCATGGACGAATGGAAAAAATACGATTATCTCTATGGCAAAAAAATCACCCTAAGTCACATTTCTGGAAAATACACAGGAATAGCACAAGGAATAAATGAGTTAGGCCAACTCAAACTCAGGGATGACCAAGGTGTTTTACATTTATTATCATCAGGAGATACTTCAATTAGAGAGCAATAATCACTTTACTTTTGAAGAATTAAGATAACTAAAGCCCGCAATTGATATCCTTGTTCCATCAGGAAAACTTGCTACCAATTCAAGTTTAGCTCCAATAGAAGATAAATAGTTTCGCAATGTTGAAATGTAAATATCGTTCCTTTTCTCAAGTTGGGCAATACTTGGTTGTTTTATATTCAAGGCTTTTGCTACTTGATTCTGAGTAATATGTCGAGCTTTCCTTATATCCTCCAAATCCATTTCTGCAAGCATTTCAGCAGCTTTGGCACCAGCTGCAATTTCAATATCTTTAGAAACCTTTCCAATAAGCTCTGATAAGGGTTTAGCCATATTAAGTACCTCAATTAATCTATTAAAGACAAGTGATTTAAAAACTCTTGCTCAGCAATAGGGACCATCATGTCATAAAAACGCTTCTTTCCCGTTTTATTACCGCCACACAACAAAACTGCGTTTCGTTTTGGATCAAATGCAAAGAAAACTCTGTATGGTCTTCCTTGATGCTGTATGCGTAATTCCTTTAGGTTCTTTACTTGTCTTGTGTGCTCTATAATGTCAACGTGCAGCCGCCCTAAATTTGGACCCTTTACCTCGAGTAATTAACTATAGCTAGCACACTAATTTGTATCTGTTCATTCAACGATAAAAATCATTCATCAAAACGCTCTACTGTTAATACCGTCCACATTGCAAGCTAATCCGTAAGTAAAATATAGCTTTCACGTTATATAACATCAAGGTTATATTAAAAATAACTTAACTCCGGTATTACAGTAATAGCCAAAATGAACCGTTACCATGAAGAGAGTGATATGAGAGGGATTTAAATTTCAGAATTATTTGTTGGATAAATTGAAAATAATATTAGAGGTTTACATTTATTATCATCAGGAGATACTTCAATTCAGGCGGACTTTAAGGACTGCCCCGACAAAGCCGGGACAGCAGACTGTGATGTATAACTTTAAGCCGTTTCGTCGGTGTCGTTGTCACCTTGTTTTTCTTGCTGTATACGTAAATAAATTTCTTCGCGGTGAACAGAAACATCTTTCGGTGCATTAATCCCTAAGCGTACCTGGTTACCTTTTACACCTAAAACAGTGATATTTACATCATCACCAATAATTAACGTTTCACCAATTCGTCTAGTCAAAATCAACATGACTTATAATCTCCCTAACTAGCAGCTGCTTAATCTTCCATAGATAACTTCCATGGTACTCTGCAACTAAAACTGAAGTAAAAAAAACAATCAAATTTAACTGTCTGATTGTATTTTAACGAATCTTTCTTAACGCAACCTTAAGGAAATAAATATATTTGCTTGTTTTTATCCTAATATTGCACAGATAAATCTGTTTTCTATTAAGTTAACTTCCCTGCTTTATATTTAATAGCAAGCAAAACCAATGGAACGTAAGCAATTAAGAACCCTGAAATTCCCTCTACATACTCTTGGCTGACTAAAAAAGCCAAGGGCAGTAACCAAAAAATATTTATTCCTAAAATAGCTAATGTAACTTTACTGTGACTCTCAAATTTCTGTGTGGCATGTTGATAAGCATGGGTACGATGCGCCTCAAATAACTTGCGTTTTTGCATAGCACGTCTGATTAACGTTATCGTGGCGTCAACGATAAACACACCTAACAAAATCAACCAGCTCCAAAACAATTGCGGCAAATAACCAGCTGCCTGTATTGATAAAATTCCTAACGTTACCCCTAAAAAGCCACTTCCCACATCGCCCATAAAGATGCGGGCGCGCGGAAAATTCCAATAAAGAAATCCAGCTACTGCAACAGCTAATGCCAAGGGCAAAATGTAGGTATCGCTTCCATTTACCCAATATAAAAGAGCACCACCCAGGCAAACACTAAGGGCTTCCATACCGGCAAGACCATCTATCCCATCCATGAAATTATATAAGTTCAGTAACCAAACAAGATAAATAATTGCAACGAAATTGGCAAGTAAACCAGGTGAAAAATTCCAAGAAAAAATTTTAACTGCCGGCATTCCACCCAGCCAGTACAAGGCAAAAGCACTTGCGGCAAAATGTGCCAGCAAACGGTATTTTGCAGACATGGAGTAGAGGTCGTCCCATAAGCCTATAAAAGCAATAAACAAACCGGACAGCAAGCACATTAAAAGAGGAACCGTGATAAAATTTAACCAATATATAATAATCGCAATACCTGAAAAAGAAACAACGAATCCCAAACCGCCTCCTCGTGGAGTAGGAATAACATGAGAGCTCCTTGCATTAGGAATATCCAGCATATTTTTTTGCAATGCCATATGGCGTATATACGCTGTTATTAAAAACGAAAATAAAAAAAGAAGTGAAAGTATGTAAGGCATAAATATATTAAGTAAAAAGGTCCGCATATAATATCTTAGTACATGACAATTTTTAAAATATGCAAAACTGTCATCCCCGCGAAGGCGGGGATCTATTGTAGCTTAGTATTGCGGCATGCCAGAAACTAGATCCCGCCTTCGCGGGAATGACACGCCATTTTGTCATGTGTTAATATGATATAGTGAAATCTTTATTATTTCACCCGATAATGATACTCTCTTTTCTTATTATCTTATGTTTTAATAATGTCATCCAGAACCACTATTTGGAAATTATTAGAATCTCACGCATTAAATAGCAAGATTTCTAATCATACTGCAACCCCAAGAACTGCAACCCATCCTGCCTTGCAACTTGATTATACCGGTCAAAATTTAACTGATGAAACCTTGCAGCTATTATTCGCCCTGGCAGACGCCTGCTCTTTACAGGAAAAAATAAAAGGTTTATTCAATGGAGATATCGTTAATCCCACTGAACATAAGCCCGCATTACACACTGCCTTGCGCGCACCTGAAACTAAGTCCGTTTTTGTAAATAACGAAAATATAATCCCCGCCATTCATAAAACCTTAAGAGAGATGGAGGAAATCGCCAATAAAATCCGTACCCGGCAATGGCTGGGGTTTAGCGGAAAACCCATTGAAAATGTGGTTAATATTGGTATTGGGGGCTCTGATTTAGGGCCCAGGTTTTGTATAAATGCCTTAAGTGACTATATTACTGAGGGAATTAATTTTCATTTTATTCAGGATGCCGACCCTAAACGTTTTGAAAAAACCGTAAAAAACTTAAACCCTGAAACAACTCTTTTTATTATTGCATCCAAGTCTTTTACGACTCAGGAAACCTTATTTAATGCAAAAAAAGCTATAGCCTGGATTGGAGAAAACAATTTAAAAGAACACTTTATTGCAATTACCGAAAAAATAGAAAGAGCTAAAGAATTAAAAATTGTCCATGTACTGCCCATTTGGTCCTGGGTGGGCGGGCGTTACTCTTTTTGTTCGGCGGTAAATTTGATAACTGTAATTGCTTTGGGAGTCCCTCATTTTAGAGAAATTATCGCCGGTGCGCGTAATCTCGATCAGCACTTTACCACCACCTCTTTCGAAAAAAATGTACCGGTATTGTCGGCGCTTATTGGTCTTTGGAATACTAATTTTTTAAATATTAACAACCTATTGCTGTTAACTTATGCCCAAGAATTGGAGTATTTTATTCCTTTTGTACAGCAACTCGAGATGGAAAGTAATGGCAAATCCATCGATAAGGAAGGGAAGAAAGTCAATTACCCCACCTGCCCAATCCTATGGGGTAGTTCTGGAAATCAAGCTGAACATAGCTATTACCAACTCCTTTGTCAGGGAACGCATAAAATTACCGCCGATCTAGTAACTTTACAAAACTATGAAAATGAATTAATAGGCGCTTCAGTAAGGGGTAAAAAACATGTTTTTCAGATGGTTAATGTCCCATTTACTCAGATAATATTGAAGGACTGCAGTCCTTTTACCATAGGGGCACTCGTAGCATTTTATGAACACAAGGTTTTTGTTCAAAGTGTTTTATGGAATATAAATCCCTTTGATCAACCAGGGGTTGAAGACGCAAAAAAATTTAAAGTATAAAATTCTTGTTAAAAAATTGTATAATTTACTCCCTTATTAGTTTTGGACATCTGATGCAAATTAAAAAAGCAGTTTTTCCTGTTGCCGGGCTCGGTTCCCGATTTTTACCTGCTACCAAGGCCAATCCCAAAGAAATGCTGCCCATAGTGGATAAACCGCTCATCCAATACGCCGTAGAAGAAGCCGTGCGGGCGGGTTTAAATCATATGATATTTATTACCAGCTCTTCAAAAAGAGCCATCGAAGATCACTTTGATAACCATTTTGAGCTAGAAGCCCGTCTCGAAGAACAAGGTAAAGAAAACTTATTAAAAATAGTAAAAAATGTTTCTCCTCCTGGTATAAAGTTTACTTATATTAGACAAAACCAACCTCTTGGCTTAGGCCATGCCATTTTATGCGCTGAACATGTAATTGGTGATAATCCGTTTGCGGTTCTTTTAGCCGATGATTTAATTGACGAGAGCCAACATCCTTGTTTAAGTGCGATGACTAATTATTTCAGAGAAAATGGTCAATCATTAGTGGCGGTCCAATCTGTTGCAAAAGAAAACGTGCGACAATATGGTATTGTTGAAGTGAGTCATTCTTCTCATGTAATTTCGCAAATTAAGAACGTAGTAGAAAAACCAGCCCCTGAACAAGCACCTTCAAATCTGGCAGCGGTGGGAAGATATATCTTTAACTCTGACATTTTCCATTATTTAAAAGAAACTAAACCAGACAACCGGGGAGAGATACAGTTAACTGATGGTATTCAACAGCTACTGAAGGAAAATGTGGTCCTTGCTTATCAATTTGCCGGGAAACGGTATGACTGTGGTTCGAAATTGGGATACCTGAAAGCCACTGTAGAAATGGCATTGAAACACGAAGAGGTAGGCAAACATTTCAATGAATACCTAACATCGATGCAGACGAAAATGCCCTCGTTAGAGGAGATTTAAATCAGAACCTCCGTTCACTGGAAGTGTTCATTTTGATATTCCTCTATCTGAAGACATGTTTTAGTATAAAGATCTTCTCTATTTTCAAAAGCTCTATACCACTCTACGGTCTTTACTAACGCAGTCTCGAGATTCCAATGGGGCGTCCAGTTTAATTTGTTTTTTGACTTGGTACTATCCAAAGTTAAAAAATAAGCCTCCTGAAATTCCGCATCCTGGTAATTAATAGATAATCGCCTGCCCCATAGCTCTTGCATTTTCTCAATTATCCACCCTACCGGTTTTGCATCTTCCCTATTTGGACCAAAGTTCCAAGCCTGGGCATATTCTTCAGAAGTAAAAAGCGCTTCGGCAAGATGAAGATAGCCATTTAAAGATTCTAAAACATGTTGCCATGGACGCAGAGCGTTAGGGCTTCTTATATTAAGCGTGGTATTCAATAAAAAACTTCGAACTATATCGGGAATAAGACGTTTTTCTGCCCAATCCCCTCCCCCGATAACATTGCCGGCGCGAACAGAAGCTAAACGAACCAATGACTCGGGGGAGCTAAAATAAGACTTTTGGAAAGCATGCGTGACTAATTCAGCACACCCTTTGCTATTACTATAAGGATCATGCCCACCTAACCTGTCACTTTCTTGAAAAGGTTTTTGTTCCTCATTGTTTTCATAGCACTTATCCGAAGTGACATTAACAATGACCTTAAATTGTCGACTATGTCGGGCCGCTTCGAGCAGGTTTACGGTCCCCATTACATTAGTGGAGTATGTTTCGACAGGGTTTTCATACGAATATCCTACTAAAGGCTGGGCAGCCATATGAAAAATAATTTCAGGCTCAAATTCACAAATAACGCTTTTTAAAGAATTAAAGTCACGAATATTGCCCAGTAAGCTGGTCATCCTTTTCGCTATATTAGCTAATGTAAATAAGTTGGGTTCGGTAGGAGGATTCAATGAAAAACCAACGACCTCTGCACCAAGCCGTTGTAACCATAAAGATAGCCAACTGCCCTTGAATCCAGTATGCCCAGTAATAAGGACTTTTTTATTTTGCCAAAAAGAAAATTTCATTACCAAACTTTCCAAGGGGCTTGTTTGCTTTCCCACAACTGTTCCAAGTACATTTTATCTCGTAAAGTATCCATGGCATACCAAAAATCTTCATGCTGAAAAGCTGAAATTTGATTGTCCTTGGTAAGCTGCTCCATTGGCTCTCTTTCCCAAGTCGTTGAATCATCAGCTATATATTCAATAACTTGAGGGGCCAGTACAAAAAAACCCCCATTGGCCCAACCATTGCCACCATAAGGCTTCTCTTGAAAGTTAATAATTTTATTATTTTCAATATTAATCGCGCCAAAGCGAGCAGGAGGCTTAATTGCTGTAACCGTAGCTAATCTTTTTTGACTTTTATGGAATTGAATAAGCTTGGTGATATCTACATTGGAAACCCCATCGCCATAAGTAAAACAAAAATCTTCATTATCCAAATGATGACTGACCCTTTTAAGACGCCCTCCGGTCATTGAATTCTCGCCCGTATCAACCAAAGTAATTTTCCAAGGCTCAGAGTAGCTTTGATGGATAAAGGTTGTATTTTCTTTCATGTCTAAAGTTACATCAGACATATGATAAAAATAATTAATGAAATATTCTTTAATTAGATATCCTTTATAGCCCAGACAGATAATAAATTCGTTAATATTGTGGGCAGAATAAATCTTCATAATATGCCAGAGTATTGGTTTTCCCCCAATCTCAATCATGGGTTTAGGTTTTAAAATAGTTTCTTCGCTAATACGTGTTCCCATCCCTCCAGCTAAAATGACCGCCTTCATTACTTATCTCCCTTTTATTTGCCCTTTATAAAACGCTTGTTTTTTCTGATACGGTAAATACAAAATTTCTATTTCCCAGATAGCTTAATAAAGATGTTATTCCCACCGTAACCATGCCATTTATAGAAATATTCTGTATGAAAATACTAAAAACTTTAAGCAGAAAAATACTAATTAAAAAAGTTACACAATACAAAGCAAAAAATTTAAAAATGAGTTTATTATTTTGCTTCTGGAATACCCATTTAGAAATCATTTTAAAATTAATTAATATACCCATAAACCAGGCAAATGACATGGAAACGGTACTATTAAACCCTAATTGAATAAAAATAAAAAATATCAAATAACTTAATAGCGTATTCAGCCCTCCGACTAGCAAAAAACGAATAAATTGTGCGTGTGTTAGTTGACTTAGCATTTGCATTTGCATGTTCATTTCAAAATTCACTTTAGAAAAGATTTTGTGTTTAAGGGTTTTCGTGAAACCGTAAAATATTGTGCACCCAGAGGAAGCCAACGTAACTGGCGATCAATTTTCCTGAAAAAAGATTTATCAAAAGGAGTGAACAAAATATAGGCACTTTTTATAGTAACCAATCCCGCCTCTTTAAGTAATTTGTTCATTTTTTTGCATCTAATTAAGGTAGCATTCTCATCTAAAGGGCATTCTTTTACAATTTTTACAGTAATCGGGTTTAATGGGTTATGCTCAAAAATCACAACTAAACCATTGGGCTTTACCACCCTTTTTACCTCTCTTAAAAAGCTCACCCATTGGTCAGGCGGTACGTGATGCATTACACAAATAGCATACGCCATGTCAAAAGAATTATCCTTATAAGGCAAGTTATAACCATCATAAACCTGGTAGCTAACTTGTGTATTCATTGCGCTGGCAATTTTTATCACAGAAGCAGCCACGTCCACCCCGGAGAGATTTACTGGTTGATTTTTAGCTAAAAGGAAAGGATGGATTAAACCATGCCCACACCCTACATCTAAAACGCTAATTTTATCCGAAGAAAAGCTTTCATTTTTTAAAATCTCAGTAAGATATTCCGCTTTAACCTTCGTATAAAATTCGTGAGATTGTCCCGCAAAGGCCAACGCTTCATTAATTTCATCAGAATAAACCTCTGAGTATGCGTCAAATTCGGTGCCAGAGTCTTTTTCAGGTGTATGGTTTAGCATGGTTATTCGGTCTCAGGTAAGGATAAATTGATTGATTTTTCAATGATAGTAATCGGGTGATAACGTAATTGTTTATATATTCTTCCCAGGTACTCTCCAATAATTCCTAGGAAAACCGCATTCAGTGAGGTCGAAAACAAAATTAATACTACCTGCGTGGTAAATCCGAGTGGCCATCTACCATTTGCTAATAATAACTTCCCGAAAAGATAAAACATTGCTAACAAGAATGTAAACGCGGCCACTATCACTCCAATGATGGAAGCCAAACGAAGAGGAACTATTGAATGACTCACAATACCGTCAATGGCGAGGCCAAACAATCGAAATAAGGGGAATTTACTTTTGCCATGTTTTCGAGCTTGCCGCTCATAAGCGAATTCAGTTTGGCGAGCTGCCAGCATAGAAACAAGACCCCTAACATACGGAGTCGCGTCATGAATCCGTTGAAGTTTATTGAGAACAGACCTGTCGACCAGACGAAAATCACCCCCATCAATTGCCAGGTTATCTTCAGAAATACGTTTAAGAAAACGATAAAAAAATTTGCGGGCATTCTGCAATAAAAACCCTTCTTCTCGCTTACTACGTCTTCCTACTACCACATCATGGCCCGCTTCCCAATGCAATAATAAGGTATCAAATAACTCGGGGGAGTCTTGTAAATCACAATCCAATTGAATGGCAGCATCCCCGCGGGCCAATCGATATCCTGTTAGTAATGACTTATTAAACCCAAAATTTCGAGTGAACCTTGCAATGCGTACTCTCGGATCGAACTCAGCAATAGACTGTAACTCCGCATAAGTGTTATCCGTGCTATGGTTATCTGTAAAAATAATTTCAAAATCATAATTATTTTGTAATTTATTTTCAAAAACTTCTTTAACAGCTTGATAGGCAAATAAAATATTACCTTCTTCATTAAAAACTGGAATTATTACTGAAATAAGTTTTTTATTTTTTTCTTCGCATGGACTAGATAGGGTATTTGCATGTATGTCAACGGAAAGAGTATTTTGCATTTTTGATCCCTAATTAATTATTAGTACCTATAAGTGCGTAGCTATCTAAAGCAGTAGCTTTCCCTGGCTAAGAAGGTCAATTACGTAGTTAGAAAAACTAATTTGCTCTTCAAGATCATGGGCGCGATGATAATCCCCTTGTTTGGCCAGTTTTGGCAAAAAAACATCAATCAATAGATTTCGTGTGATATCGTCATTGCCTGATAAAGGATGCCTTTCTATTAGATGTTGTTTTTGAATTTTTTCTAATAATGCTGAAGCTTGATCTGTTAGATCAATCGCCTCCATACAATTTCCGATATACAAACACCATTTGCTTAGTAATGAGGGATTATGGATCACTTCAAAAAAACTACCGAAAGCTGCCTTTAATGGTTTACTATCACGCCATTGGCACTCCTTGATTTCTTTATTGTTGGTTATTTTTCCAGGCTCATGAGAAAAATCCAAAGTGAGCGCGCCCTCATTGATAGCAATCAACCTTTTTCTTTGTTCAGCCCGGCGGGACAGTAAAATATTTACTGGCTTTAGGCCAATCTCTAGTTTTAGTTGCACCGAGCCAATGGGTTGCAACAAAACACTATTCAATTTTAGGGCTTGTTTTGGCCACAACACTTTCAATAAAGACCAACAATGCTGAAAGCTGTCTCCCAATATGGGGGTATATAAATCTCCAAATTTTTTTTCGCCGTATCTTACTTCGCAGAAAGGGTCTTCCCAGGTTATCTCAATGTCTGAAATTGAAATTCCCCTAAAATATTGAGAGAAATCTTGTAGGTAACTTGCATAAGCAAATTCAAAATTAACACCCACTGGTGTGCCCATCTTTTTACTTAAAAATAAGAGTTCCTGTGCTTCGCTGAGATTTTGACAAAAAGGTTTTTCTGAAAGAACAGGTATCTTTCTGGAAAGGCATTCTCTAATAAAATACGCATGAGAGTATGATGAGGTTGCAATAATAGCCGCTTGAGGTTTTTGCTCCCAAATATTGGAGTTTGACGTAAGAGTTATATTCTGCAGTTTAGAAGACTTTAGCCACTCAATATTGCTTAAATAATTATTTTTAGATACCCAAATTATTTGTATATTTGGATAATTATCAGCCAAAACACCAAGTAGGACGCGGGCCCACCGGCCCCCGCCAAATAAGCATATTGTATTAATCATTATGCAATGATCTTAAATTCAGGCATAGGCATCACAAATTTAGAGCGTAGCCCCCTCTCTCTTAACTGTTTCATAATAGGTTCTGCATAGTGCCACGCAAACAAAATAACATAGTCAGGTTGTTCATCAATTAAACGCTGATTATTTACAATGGGAATGTGAGTGCCCGGTAGATATTTATTTAACTTCAAGGAAGCGGGTTGCTCAGCTAAATATGGTAAGAGATCAGGTCCAATACCGGCAAAATTTAACAACGTACTGCAGCGACCGGGACAAGAATTCCCAACAATGGATATATTTTTTTGATTGCATTGAATAATAAATTCCAGCAACTGATTTTTTAAAGCAATGGATTTTTGACAAAAGGTCTTATAGTAATCCGGATCTGATAAGCCTATTCTTTCTTCCTTTGCGAGAAGTTCGTTTACAGAAGCTTTAGGGGTATGATTTTTCCCTTTTGCAACACATACTCGAATGTTCCCGCCATAGCGAGATACTTCTGTGGCATCAATTACGGTAAAATTGTAGTAACTAAAAAGCGTTATTAACGAACGTAACGAATAAGTACGTAAATGTTCGTGATAAATGGTATCAAATTGCAATCTTTCCATAATGGGAATTAGATAGTGATTCTCAAGGACAAAAAAACCATCATCAGCTACTAAAATCTCAAGTCCTTCTATTACATCCCCTAAAGCTGCCATGTGGGCAAAAACATTGGTGGCGGTAACTAATTTAGCTTGGCCTGACGTTTCTACAATTTGTTTGGCAACTTGTTGATTAAAAGGAGAATGAATTGTCTCGATACCATCTTCGTTAGCAATATGGGCAATATTGGTAGGCTCTACTCCTATTACCCGCATACCTCTTTTTTTGAAGCCTGATAATAACGTACCGTCATTGGATCCAATATCAGATACCAAGCTATCTGGGGCAATATTTAAGTTTGTAATCAGATCGATTGCCATTTGTTCCTGATAAGCTGCTAACTCTCTGGTAACTCCAGTGCGATAGGGGTAATTTTGATGATACACAACATCACCGGGGACAACATAGTTGAGCTGGGACAATGTACAGTCCTTACACCAAAATTGTTGTAGAGGATAAAACTGCTCAGGCTGACTTAATTGTTCTTTAGTTAATAAACTATCGCAAAGAGGCTGATTACGTAAATCCATAACCAATTCTAATTTTTTGGAACCACAAACTTGGCAATGATTTAATGGACCGGATGAAAGATTATGGTTTGGACGGGTATTTATTGAATGATTAAACACAAAGCAACTCCTTGCTATCCTTTGAATTGAAAAGAAGATACTTTAGGATTTATTAAAAGGCAAGGTCTATTCCGCATCTGGGGAGTCAGCTCATTTTTGCAGGCTCCGTGAGGTATTGTCCAATCACAATACCAGCGAGTTCTCTGTAAAAATGCGCCGGTTCCTCAGATTGCGCATGCATCGCGTGATGTTTCTTTGTGTTGCTATTTGTCTTTTGAAATTAATAAGCTACCATCTTGCTTTCGTTACATGGCAAATATAAACAAGTGGCTTTAAAAAAAGGATTGTTACTGAAGGACATAAACCAACCATGGAATAATTCATTTTATTCCACGATAGCAATTTGTCTTTTGGCAAGCTTAACAGCTTCTTTAATAATTTATTCCATCTTTTATCATTATGCCGAAACGATATGGTCTTTTTATACGCCGGTTGATCTAAAGTTAATAACACCCTACTTGCGACATTGGGTAATGCATGATGGAATTGAAACGTATGCAATGTATGTTTTAGTTTTTATTTGTATTCTTTTATCCTCATTTTTATATTTTATTTGTAATTATTTCTTAAAAAAATATAAAAACATACATCCTTATTTACTTATTTTATTTCTTTTTTTATTACTCATTTGCACTGCACTATTTTTTTTTCATGTAGGTTTTCCATCCTCCTATCAAAGAAATTGCTGCCTATAAACGGATAGTGGCCTGTGAGATTATTGTATTACTTTGTGTAGCGGTTCTGATAAAAATTGCCGATTTACCTAAATATTGGTCGCTTTCTTTAATTGCTATTGCTTTACTTCCTATCTGCTTTCTTTCTACCTCTGCATATAGCACCTTTGATTATAGCTATATTTTCTTTCCCGCTTTGCGATTAAATAGTGGGTTTGGAATTAAGGAAATTTACTTTCAATACGACCTATTTATGTCTTTATTGGCTGCTTTGTGGATGAAGCTCCATTTAGACATTAATAACTTTCGTGTTTTGGGGCAAGTCTCTATATACCTTCTTCTAATCGCTGAATTTTTATTAGCACGTAGTTTATTTAGTACAAAGAAATTGCCCTATTTTTTACTGGCCACTTTAATTCTTATAAAAATCTACAGTTACATTGTTGACCCGACATTCTGCATACAGCTCACCCCTTTACGTTTGGATTTCTGGATTCTTCCTCTGCTCTTGGTGAGGTGGCGGGGCAGTTACAGTATTTTCATTGGACTGACGCTTGCACTACTAAACATTTTTCATAGAAATTTTGGATTCCTTTACACGCTAAGTTATCTCGAATTTATTTTTGTCTTATTCCTCATTGATCTCGTGGAGGTTTATTCCGCCAAACGCTCTCTATATATATTAATTAAAAAATATTTTTTATTAACTTATCCTAACTTAATTCTTATAGGGTCTTCTTTAATTTTAGATTATTTTATTTTTGGAGGACTCACACCCGAAAGTGCCATATTGTATCAAAAACTGGGGTTTGGATTTATGCGAATTGCACCCAATTCCTTTTATTGGTATGTACCTTTTTTATTAGCCATGACCTTCCTGTTATTGCTTAATCAAAGAAAAACTATTTCAGCCCCTTATTTTTCTACTGGTGTCTTTCTTATTTTTCTAAGCGTAGCAAATTCTGTTTATTTTTTTGGTAGAAGTCATGAAAGCAACATCATCCATATTTCCGGTTCTTTAATATTTCTTGTTTATATGTTAATGGATTTACTATATGAAAGATTTACCCTATCGGTTGAAAATCGAGAGTTAAAAAAGAGCAGCTTATATTTATATACCAAGCATTTTATTGGGTTATTGCCTCTCTTATTTATTATGCTTATCACTTACTTTTATTCTGAAAGAATATTAAGAAACGTAACCATTCACGCAAAAAACTTACAATCATTGCAATTTACGTACCCCAACTCTATTACAAAAAAGACTACCGATATACGCGGGATTACAAATAATAGTAATAAAGTGTATTTCATGGGCCAAGGAATAGCTGACTTTTTTTACTACTATTATGGGAATTATGTTCCTCCGGGCTATTTTTTACCATTTGTTGCGTGGCCGTATAAAAAAGATGCCGTAGATTTTCTGCAAAATTTAATTAATGAAAATTATTATATTGTGGTAAAGCAAAACGAAATGCTTTTTGGAAAAGAAATGATTGAAGCGTTAACCTATCATCATAGTTTTGATAACCAGGAATATAAAGTGCTCTGGAAATAAGCCAACTGAAAAATAATTATGATTTTTCCAAAACCTTTGCCTGCTCAGACGAAAGTGTTGATATTTTTGTTAAATCCCTAACTTCCAGCATGAATGTCTCTCTATCAAAAAAATTATTATAGAACAACCAAAATTTCTCTTTCCAATTAGGCTCCTTATTCCTAGAAAACTCTATGTAAACTGGAGGATGCAAGTTCCATTGTAAAAAGTGATATTGTGGGTGCAACTTAAAATCTTTAATAAATTTTAAGAATCTAAAATGATCGTGTATAACCAGTCTTTTATTGTCCTGAAACGCTCTATAAAGCAAACCGGTTATTTCATAAAAAGCTAGTCTGCGGTTTTTTGCCCATACTTCTTTTTCGAGCTCATCTCTCACTACAAAAGTGGTATTCTCCTGTATTACATGAGATGACTTAAATTGTTCTACCAATGAATTTTGGTAAAACCAATCCAGATAAAATTTATAATAATCATGTAATCCTTGGGTAATAAAAGCCGCGACCAATCCGCAAACTAAAATCATTGGTAATTTCTTATGGATAAACGCTGCCAATAAAACGAAAGTGGATAAAATAAAAGCCACTCCTAAGGGTACTAAAAGCTGATGCCGGGCCCCCCAAGTCTCATAAGCGGGCAATTTTCCCACCGCACAATACGGAATGACTGCTAATAAAAATAATAGTATTCCCGCAATAAGCATTTTTCCCCAATGGGCTTTTTGCTGCTTTTCTAGTTCAAGTTGCCCATATCGAGATACTATAAAAACCACTATTGCGGTTACCAGCAGAAAAACAGTGAGATGTGCCCAAGCAGTAAACAATGAAGTATATATAGGTAACAATAGAGAAGTTTTAAACGATTTTAATATAAGACCAGCGGAGGAAGCTTTAAATGAGTTATAACTAACATATAACCCATAAGGTTTAAAAAAAGTATGTTTTACACTAAAGAATAGAAAGGGTAAGCCAATGAAATCCGGGTATTTTTTAAAAAACTGTTTTAATTTTTGAAAAATTTTTTCGTGCTGGGCGTCTTTATAAATAGGATAAAACAAATAGAATAATACGAGAGAATAGAAAACAAGTAAGGATTCGACTAGAAAAGATAAGCAAAACAAGAATAGTATGAACACTCTTAGGAAAAAATTTTTATTTCCCTTTAAATAAATAGTTAACAGCAAAAAAGAAAAATAAAACACAAATACAAAAATTTGTGGAAGTGCATTCACTATGGCGATTTTAGCAGCATTAACAGGTACTAATAGAAAAAATAGGACAATGAAAAAAATAGAAACATTATCTAGCCATTTTGTTTGGCGTAAAATGTAATATATACATATACCTGTAAGAAAATTTGTAAAAAAAGAAACGATTCTATATACATAAATACCATTTCCGCACTTCTGAAATAACACATGCAAATAACCAATAAATATATTTCCCGTTTGTTTAAATATATTAATTGTTATTTTAGAGTCCGGAGGAAACAGAACCCAATCGTCCCAGTAAATGCCTTGATAATTTAATAATAAAAATGTATTTGTTAGTAAATATAAGATAAATAAACCAAAGATATTATTAACTGGTATTTTTTCCATGACCATGTTCATTTTCCGAGTTCAAGAAACAGTAACTTGAAAAATGGATAAAATTACCTAGCAAAATCATTGCATCCATTCCCAATGTTATTATGCTTACACAGTCGAAGGCGACTGAAGGTGCTCTTGGTTTTTAAATTCTGGAACTAAACTCTTTAAAAGAATGAGTAATTCTTCCGTATAATTTTTAGCACATGCCGTTTGGATAAGATGTAAGGTTTGAATTAGCTCTTCCCAGTCCATTTTACGAAATTGTGCTTTAAATAGCTTTTCATGTTCGGTTTGGATTAATTGCTCTGAATTATGAAAAAGCTCCTCATATAATTTTTCTCCAGGCCTTAAGCCTGTATATTCAATTAATATATCTACTCCTGGCTCTTTGCCCGCCAAGCGAATTATTTGTTCTGCAAGATATTTAATTTTAATGGGTTCTCCCATATCTAAAACAAAAATCTCACCACCCTCTCCGTTGGCCATTGCTTGAAGAATAAGCTGGGAAGCTTCCGGGATAGTCATAAAATACCGTTGTATGTCCGGATGAGTTACGGTTAGCGGCCCACCTTTTTCTAATTGACTCTTAAACAATGGTACTACGCTACCAACAGATCCTAACACATTCCCAAAACGCACAGTGATAAATCTTGTAGCCGAACGACTATTTAGGTTTTGACAATATATTTCTGCAGCGCGTTTAGTCGTACCCATTACGTTAGTGGGGTTTACCGCTTTATCGGTAGAAATTAGGATAAATTTTTTAACTGAGTACTTAATGCTTGCTTCAGCCAGTATTTGAGTGCCTAACACATTATTTTGGACTGCTATTCTTATTTGATCTTCCAACAAAGGCACGTGTTTATAAGCAGCAGCATGAAAAACCAATTCCGGTCGGTATTTATTGAGTAAATGGTTTACTGCCACTGAATCGGTCACATTAAGAAGGGATAAAATGACCTTGGAATTGGGATATTTTTCTTTTAATTCGATTTCAATTTTATATAAATTATATTCATTATTATCTACAACAATAAGCGTTCTCGGAGATAGCGCCATTACTTGCCGGCAAAGCTCTGAGCCAATTGAGCCGCCTCCCCCTGTAATTAAGATAACCTTTTCCCTTACATTCTCGGCAATTTTATCCCAGCTTAAATTAACCTGATCCCTACCCAATAAATCTTCAATATTTACGTTACGCAGGGCATTAACCTGAACCTTTCCTGCGATAAGTTGCTGTATACTTGGGAGAGTACGAAAAGGCAAATTGGCATTCTCGCAATAACCCACAATGCGTCTCATTAATGCAGAGCCTGCTGAAGGGATAGCAATAAAAATCAAGTCGATTTTATGTTTAACAACTAACGTTTCCAACTCTTTTATTCTTCCTAATACTCTGACTCCGTGTACCTCCAACCCCTTTTTCTTTTTATCATCATCAACTATACCCATAGGTATATAATTTTTAGTTCTTTTGAGTTCTCTGACTAATCCTTCGCCAGCCTGCCCTGCACCCACGATTAATACTTTTTGAGGAAGGGTGGCAATAGCATTATTTTGATTGCGATCCCAATATAATCGATACAATAAACGAGCCCCACACAGTAACGTAATTAAATTGATGGTATAAAGTGGCAAAACTGAACGAGGGATTCCGGTAATTAGCGATAGCATATATAGGGTTGGAATGATAGCCAAGGTAGCCACAATCACGGCTCGAATAATCCTAATGACGTCATTGAGAGATGAAAAACGCCAAAGCCCCCTATACACTTTGAAATAATAGTAGCTATATAGCTGGAATAAAAATAAACAAAAAAATGCATAGAGCGTAGGAGGCGTTGTAAAATTTTCAGGAACCACCTGCATGTTAAAACGAAGCCAATACGCCAGGTACCAAGCTAAAGGTATACACAATGTATCATACAGAATGATAGGAAACTTGGAGTATAATTTTTTCCCAAATATATGTAATTTTTCCATTGGAAGGATTCCGTCCTTTAGAAGGAAATATTTGCGCAATTTTTACTAATAATATTTTTTAATCAATAACTTCCAGTTGTGGAAGTTGTTCTAATACATTTTGTAATGCATCACAAATATATTTTTGATCGCTACGTTCCAAATAAGGATGCATGGGTAAACTCATTACCCTTCTTGCCGCCCTGTCTGTTTGTTGAAATTTTTGTTCTTTTTGATAAAGCTGTTTAAAAATGGGTTGCTCATGTAGTCCAAAAGGATAATGAACCGCGGTGGGTACTCCAACCTTTTGCAATTCTGCCTGGACAAAATCGCGTTGCGGTACTTCAATTGTGTATTGAGCAAATACACTTAAATTATGGGGTTTGACCAGAGGATGTCTTATTTCTTTAGGAAGCAATTCTTTATACTGAGCAGCGACTTTTTGTCTTAACTCTACCTCTTCCGGGAAAATGGCCAATTTTTCCAATAAAATAGCCGCCTGAATAGTGTCTAACCTCCCATTCAGTCCAAGACGGGTGTGATAATATCGCTGAGACTGTCCATGGTTTCGAATTTCAGAAATACGCTGAGCAAGCTCTTCGTTATTGGTAAAGCACGCCCCGCCATCACCATAACCACCTAAGGGCTTTGAGGGGAAAAAGCTGGTACAGCTGATAGTACTTAAACTACCTGACTTCCTGCCTTTATAAGTGGCTCCAAAACTTTGGGCAGCATCTTCAATAACGGCAAGGTGGTATTTCAAGGCAATGGCATTAATTTCATCCATATCTGCACATTGACCATATAAGTTAACTGGGATAATAGCTTTTGTTTTTTTAGTAATTGCTGCTTCTAATTTTACGGGATCGATATTATAAGTATCAGGCTGTATATCCACAAAAACAGGTATAGCGCCTAATAGGGCAATGACTTCAGCGGTTGCAAAAAAACTAAACGGTGTTGTAATTACTTCATCCCCAGGCTTTATTTCCAATGCCATTAGAGCAATCAATAATGCGTCCGTACCACTGGATACAGTCAACGCATATTCTACACCAACATAAGTAGCTAATGCTTTTTCAAGTTCTGCAATTTCGGGCCCCATAATAAAAGAGCTACTATTTAATATATCTTTAAAACGGGAAAATAATTGTTGTTCAATTCGTTTAGATTGGGTTTTAAGATCAATAAATTGCATATAAATCCGAAAGATGTAGAAAAACTGGGGTTAAAGTGTTCGAAATACTATCAATACATCATAACTGAGTCAAATTTCCTCTCTCTCTTCCTTCCTTTGAAAAAAGATAAATTAGTGCTAATAGTAACCAATAACCAGAAAAAAAAGTAAAATCGCCTGTAAAGAAACAAACAGTATAAAGGGTTAATAAAAAAACGAGTACCGTAGTAAATTTTTCTGATCGTGTGAAATGAGCAATAGCCACATACGGAAAGAATAGGAAAGGCAAACCTGCCAATCCAAATTTATACAATTGTTGTAACAGTAAGGAATGTATAGCATTCTGCGAAGACAAGTTCTTAGCAATACAGTAAGGCAAATCGTAATTTTTTAGTTGGTCTATCACAGATTTAGGCCCTAATCCGCTTATGGGAAAAGAACTTATTTCATGAACTGCATACTCCATACCTCCAAATCGGGCGGCAAAAGAAATATTGGAAAATTGGCAGCTATCTATAAAAGAACCAATTAATACAATGAATGCGAAACTTAGTAGGCCCAAAAGAGAAATAAGAATGTATTTTTTATCATATTGTGTATTTTCTAGATTCCTTTTAAAAGGCCTTATCAAGAGACCAAAGAATAGCAGGCTAGCAAACAAAACAATAAAAGAACGTGCCCCCGCAAAAAAAATATAGATTAGAGCACTACTAATTAACAGCATTTTTTGCCACTTTGTTACGTTTTCCCAAATCACATAACAACAAAATATATAGGTAAGGAGAGGTAGAACTGAGTAAGCTGGCTCCGACCAGGGCCCTGTAATACGGGCGAAGCCTCTGTAATCATAATTAAACAAGATACCATCCATACGAAAGCCAAAACTGGCGCTATTGGCCAGGTAATTTAAAGTAAAGCGCGTATGGAAGAGAAAATTAATAATTGCAAAAATACTATCAAGAATAAAAATAGCGGCTAAAATAAATACAATGTTTTTTGCAATCACCGCAAAGGAATACTTTTCCAGTATGCTAATTAAACTGATAAAACCAAATGCAAATAAAAAATTTAATACATACTGGCCACCTTCATAATCATTTGTTTGTCCGTTCAGAAAATAACCCAGTACTTGAAATAACATAGATATCATTAGCAATGCCAAGATATATCTATTTATTAAAATATGGTCTTTTTTTATCAATAACAGTGGAAAGAGCATAAAAAAGACAGGAACCCCTCTTCCACTCATATTTATTATGGCTGTATTTGATAACAGGCTTATACACAGAATAAAAAGTAATTCAATTTTATCCCACGTTTTTAGGTCAGAAGATGCATCCCCATGCAAAAATAATTTACTAAAAACATTAATTTTAGTCATTTTTTACAATAGGACCTTTTTTAAAAACTACAAAAGTCATGATAAACAAAACCCCAAATAAGAAAGAAAAGAGAATAAAATTCTTTTTTCTCGAATAAATCTCTTGCAGGACGGGGTAATTTTTTGGTACCTGAAAAAATGCCATCCCTTTTTCATCCACTATAATGTTTTTATTGTTGTCATATTCATTTTGTAAAAGCTGGATTTTCGCTAATTTTTCGTAATCTATTGAATTCGGTCTAAGTGCGTTTAATTCCACCATTAGAGCCTTTGTTCCTCTTAAATAATTGCTATTTGCCGAAACAAAATCACTTTTTGAAGCTTCATTGACAACAGGCGTTTCAATCTTAGCTTCACTAGCCATTTTATAGGCATCTTCTAATATTTTCCTTTTAACTAAAAACTGGTCCGGGTTTATTTTTAAACTTGCTTTTTCGTTCTTGATGAGCGTTTGCAAAGAACTAAGTTCAATGGATACATTTCTTTTAACACTTTCCAAAGTATTATTACGGGCATTAGTTATCAACTGTTTTAATGCAGACATTGCTTCTTCTGGTTTTCTGCCGCGCACCGAAATATCTACCGTGTTAAAAGGAGGAATTACAATAAAATTAATTTTAAGATTGGGATATTTTTTAATAACGCTTGTTTTATTTCCCGCCGAAATTAAAAAAGCACGAAAATTTAAATATAAATCCATTACATTAATTGGCTTTAATGCACTACTTTGCGCACGATACATGTTCAACTTGGATATACTTGAAGAGGAGGCCGGAGGCATGATGGAGGCACTCGCTTCATAAAGTGGATTGATAAAAAAGGAACACAAAAAGACGACAACGGCCCACATGCTACATAAAAATAAAACTATCCACTTATTATTCCACAAACTGCTCAGAATTTCTCTCAGTGAAAAAGTCTCTTTGGCTCCTATCATATAATTTTCCTGCTATTAAAAGGCTCACATCGAGGCAAGATTATGCCAGAAAAAAGGAGGGTTTTAGTAGTAAAAAGAGATTGGTCTAGCGAAATTTTATACAATTTCCTTCCGTAAGTCTTTTTCACGCATATCTTTTAAATATAACAAAAGACCTTCATAGGTAGAAAAATTAGGACAATAACCGACGACTTGCTTTATTTTGGAAATATCAGAAATAGAGGTTTTTATATCTCCTTTTCTAAAATCACGGTAAATAAGATGCAATGATTCATTTTTCGTTATTTTTTTTAAAGAATCTAATAGATCATTCAAACTCGTACCAACCCCTTGCCCCACATTAAAAACAGGCGCTTTTTCACTATAGGATGAAAGAGCGGCTAAAATGTTAGCTTGGATAATATCTTCTATATAGCAAAAGTCTCTTATAGTAGAGCCATCTCCATTCACATAAATAGGTTTATTGCCAAGAATATCTTCAATCCACAATGGTATTACAGGCGCATAAGGCCCATTTGGATTTTGGCGAGGACCAAAAACATTAAAATATCTTAATCCTACTGTTTCCAGATGAAAACACTCTTGAAAATTCTTGGCATACAGTTCATTAACATACTTGGAGACAGCATACGGGGTTTTGGGAAAGAGAACCTCTGTTTCTTTTTTAGCCGAGATGGAGTCTCCATATACTGCACTTGAAGAGGCATATATGACCCTCTTAACCCCCTCTTTACGCGCATTATTTAAAATATTTAAGAATCCGGTCACATTTACCAAGTGGGTTTTTTCAGGAAAATCTAAAGAAAGAGGGACACTAGCTAATGCTGCGTGATGTAGCACATAATCTACATTTTCTCCTTCCATGGACGTTTTACAGTCAGCTTCAGAACAAATATCACCCTCTACTAACTTAAAATTTGCTTGGTAAGACTTTGGGTTATTTTTAAAAACCGCCGCCAGATTTTCGCGAGAGCCTGTTGAGAAGTTATCCAAGCCTATTACTTTTTGATTAAAAGATAATAATTTTTCTAACAAGTGGGAGCCAATAAATCCTGCCACGCCGGTAATCAGCCAGGTATACTTTTCTTTTAGCAAATTTTTTCTTTCAATAACATCCATACACTCTGTTCCAATATTCTTATTTCTTTTAATCAAACGCTCAATTATAAACCATTTTTTTAATAATATTCTTGTAAAGGTTAAATCGATTAGAAGCGGTTGTTATTGAGCCAAAATAATTATTTTCTTTTAAAGTACAAAGTTTTTTTACTTCTAAAGAATAATTTTCAATAACTTTTAAAAATGTCTCCGCCACTTCCTCGCTGTTTTGGGAATCTACATAGTGGGCATGCTCACCTATTATATTTAAATTAGCTTCGATGCGAGAAATGATCATTGGCATATTCATGTACAAAGCTTCAAGTGGAGTTATGCTAAAAGTTTCCAACAAACTAGGAAAAAATAAAATATGACTCGTTTTATAAACCTCAATTACCTCCTTTAATTTAAGAGGCCCCAAGTTAACTATATGATCCTGAACACCCAATTCTCTTGCTTTACTCATTAAATAAGCAAAAACTTTAGAGTCCTTCGGCAAGGTTACCAAAAATTGAACATTAAGGGGCAGTTTTTTTTGTAACTTAACTAATAACGAAGGAATAATATGATAATTTTTATGCCAGTAATCCGCACCTAAACAAAAAACATTTATTTTTTCCGTTAACTTTCTATCAAGAGACACATTTACATACTGTTGAATTAATTGATTTACCGCATTAGGAATAACAATAACTGATTTCGGGTCTTTATTTGTCTTCGATAAAAAACCATTACGTGCGACAGGCGCTTCTACACACCACCTATCTGCTTTTTGGTACCACCATAGCTTATATTTACAAAGCAAATAGGTGTATATTTTGTCTTTTATTGTGCGCAGTGAGTTATAAGAAGCTTTCGTTGAATGCGTTACCCAACCATCAGCAATCCCACATAAATGCGGAACGGAGAATTTTATATAAGCGGGACCAAATAAAGTAAAAATAGCGTCAAATTGTTCATTTAAAACTTTATTTTTTAAAAATTTTCTCGCCTTTCGATTCCGTGCAGGGCTTGTATCTAAAATTATTACTTTGCCCTGTTCATACATGGATTCTAAATCCCCTTTAAAATGAGAAAACAGGGATTGTGTTACGGCAAAGTACCAATTAATTTCATTATCTTTTATAGCGTCTTTAAAAACAGCAGAAGCAACTTGTAAGGAGCCACCTTTTATAAGGGTAGAGCAATTCAATAAAACCTTCATAGTTAATTCTCTTTTTTATTATTTTTTGTGAAGAGAAAAATAATATTGCTGAAAATAATTGCCGCTATTATCGTGCGATTAGTAAAATAATTTCCAGTAACTAATAGTGCACATAACATACATACAAAACAATAGGCACCTTTACAATCAGTCTTTTTGGATAAAAGTATTAAACCATTTATTATGAAACCGAAAATAAACATTTCGATAATAAAAAAACCACCATAATCTCTCACGAACCCCCAGAAAGCAGTTCCTGCGTTAAAACCATTAATAGGTACAATCCATTCCTGAGCGCTATAGCTTGGAGCCACTAATTTCCACAACTCTTCCATCTTGTAATTTGGAAAAAAAAGGAAAGAAGAAGATAAGGAAAACACATCAAATTGAATAATAAGATATCCAAAAAGCCAAGCAAGAAAAGCACTATTGAATTTTATGCCAGTTATCTGGTTAATAGTTTGCCAGTTATTACCCGACTGAGCAATTCGCCATTGTCCAAATAGAACAAAAATTATAATGGTTAAAGCGACCAAACCTAGAATGCCATATTTTACTTTCTTATTATGCATTCCTTTGGCCTGATATATAAAGTAAATTCCACCAAATAGTAATATCCGTATTAAATCACCGCGTTTTACTTGTAAAATTACTGAAAATACAACAATTGCAGCCAAAGCAATTATTGCATAGCGCTTTTTCGCATAAGGCGCAAGAATCACAAGTATCCAGCTAAGGATTGAACGCAAAGCTGAAAAATAAGGGACCACAAATTCATTTCCTGAAATAATTCTGTGCTCCTCCTGGATTGCGAGAATTCTCCAGCCCGCCGTCTTGCCAATATGTAAGCAAATAAGGCAATAACTAACCACACCAACAAAATATACGAAGTTAAGGTTAATTAAATTAATTTTAACGTTAAAAGGGGCCACCTTAATTTTCTCTACACTAAATAAAAGCAGAAGAAATAGGAGAGGGCCTAAAAACATTGCAAAGAAATCAAACAATGTCTTTTCAACTTGGAAATCACTTAATTGAAAACAATTAACCCAAAGACTAAAAAAGTAAAATAACCCAAAAATGTTCCAGGATTTAATTGAATGATGATAAATAGATTGTAAACATATTATCCAGGTCAACGATGAGCAAAGATATAGCAAGAAATTTAACAGAGTCCATTTTGGAATACTTTGTAGTACGACAAAAGGGTAAATGATAATTAATATCAAAACCCAGCTCATGAGTTTTAAGAAATACTTTTGATTGTGATGAATATCTACACTTAATGACACTGTGTTCCTTGAAAACCTAAATATTTACCCGCCAAATTCACTATATTTTCCTGTATTTTATTGACATAAATAGAATTTGTGGGCACTTCCTCATCAATAAGATAACGACGTAATATGAAAAACAGATAAAAAATAAAAAGATGTAGCAGGATTATAAAATTGTCCCTGTTATTTTCAAGACTATAAGGAAGCACCCCGTATGTTTGTTTTATTTTTTTCTCAATTTTTTTTACTTCTTTTAAACCTATGTCCTTCTTATGATAACCCTTCGCTTTAAAAATGTAATGAAATAAGTCAAAACAGGTAAAAAAATGGGTATTAGCGTATTCAAAATCAATCAGGAACACATTTTTATTTTTTAATAGAATATTATCTGGCGAAAAATCGCCATGAAAAAAAGCGCTTTTTAACTTAACATCTTTTAAGCAATTTATATTTTTTTTGTAAATTTCGACCATTTTTTCATGTAAATTTTTATTTTCATTCAAAAAGACCAAAAATTCCTCATTTAGCTTTTTAAAATAGCTATTTTCTCCTATGTAGTCGCAGCCTGGAAGAACTAACTTCTCCAACAGTTGTTTTTTTTGTTTACATAGTCTCGTGCGAGTAGATGATTTGGTAATTCCATAATAGGCATATATAGGAAAAGTGTGGGCATATGTAAAAACAGCATAGGGCCTTGCAGTTTGACAAACCTGCATTTTTTCTAAATAAGCGATATTGTCTAATTCGCTGGCAGATAATTTTTTAGCAGTATTGCTAAAAGGTACCCGCAAATAAAAAAATTCGGTAAACGTTACGACTTGAAAAGTAAAAGATAAATTTTTGTTCTTTGCGAAACCATTATATATATTTATTCCCGCTATCTCTTGGAAATTATCTTTAAGTAAGCTAATAAATTCAGGATGAGGTCTTAAGTTTATTAACTTTTTCTTAAATACATACTGTAATAAACCCAATGTATATAACAAAGACAAAATAACTCTTGTCATTTTTGCTTTGACGGTTCTTGAACCAAACATGGTAAGCCCAGCCATAAAAGCATCTTTATTTGTTATATCAATAATATATTTTGGATTACTAATGCCAGGCAGGGCAAGGCTATTCACCCCGCTTCCTTGAGCCAGGAAATGGTGTTGATTTAAAAGATCAAGTGACATTATTTATATTTTTAAGTAATGAACTATATAGAGTTTTTTTAAAACTTTCTAAAGTTCCATCATTTTTAATATGAAGGACGTTAACATTTTTCATTGAAAATTGTTCATATTTTTTATTTATTTCAATTAAGATATCTTCAGCTACCTCATTGGGTTTACGTTTCATTAACGTCTCTTTGTCCGCACTAAGGGCAATCACCAAGTCCGGTTTAAGTATAAAACGGCTTAAAATTTTTGCTGCTAAAAAACCATGTTGATTTAAACGATACCTTTGCTGATCTACTAAAATGTCATAAAAATGTCTATCAAACACTATTAAATGGCCATTTTTCTTTCTTAAATACAATACCGGGGTATATAAAAGATAATTTAAAAATACATAAATCACTTTCATAACAGATAAAAATGAAGAATATGTCTTGTGAGTATGCGGTCTACTTTCGCCCGCTGGAATATAAACATCCGGTTTAATCTTAAAAACATTGGGTTTGAAATAAATTTCTTTATAGGTGAAAAGTTTGCGATCAGAAGAGAAAGAAGATTTTATATATTCTGATGCCGTACTTTTTCCACTTCCATCTGAGCCTAACAATACTAAATAAACACCAGATGAACCACGGCATAGGCCATTTTTAATATAGTTTGTAATTTTTTTGAAGAAAAGTTTACCAGCCGAGAAAGGAGATTTCTTGTATTCTTTCACCACGTAGAAAGACTTTTTTTGTTTTGATGCATTCTTTAGCAGTTTATAATTAGATAAAAAGGCTTTTTCTGTTTCCTGGGCAAAGAGAAAATTAGCAGGACAAATCAGGCCATGCGAAGATGTTAAGCCTACCATGAAATCAAATGCATGAATGTTCTCATCGTCCATTACTAAAAAATAGAAGTGTAACTTTTTGTTAATCTTAATTATTTTTTTAATCTTTTGATTTAATATAAAATTTTTTATTTTTTTTAAATCATTGGTGTTATGTAAAATAATATCTATGTCCGAAGTGGTGAAATCCAGTCCATCATGTAATTGTTTGTAAGCTATATTCTCTTCGTTTAAAAACTTCAATACAGCATGGTAAAAATTTTCTATCATTCATTTTGCCCAAAAGTTATCAAGGTGTATTTGCAAAATTTTCGCCTTTAATCGGTTGTAATGTAAGCTCTGAAATATACCTTTTTTCGGGCAGGTAAGACACAATGAAAGCAAGAATAAAATAAAAGAAAAAACATGCTAAAGTGCAATATGCTGCCGATAGAGGTCCAAATTTAGGAACAAAAATTACATTTAATACTAAATTGAGTACTGCAATAAAACTTGTAGTTTTCAAAATGTTTGTCTGTTTTAATTTATACGTTAAAAAAATCATTAGTACGGAACCCATCGTTCTCAGCATCTCTCCCATTAATAGAGGAAAAAAATAACTGCTTTCGGAAATATAATTCCGGGCGCCAAAAATTATATAGATAAAATTTTTACAGAACAAAAGAGTTAACGTGGCAAATATAAGAATAATAAAAAACAGTTTTCTTAAAAAAAGGACCTCGTGGCATTCTTTATTAGCAATCTCTTTAAAATACACATTAGGAAAATAACTTAAAAAAATACCCGACACGAGACTGAGCATAGTGACAATTCGATACCCTACTGCATAAGGAGCTAAAGCTTCATATCCATAATAATATTTAATAACAACTTGATCCGAAACGGTTAAAACCCAGTTGATTATGAGGGTTAACATGGTGGTTAAACAAAATTGTAAAAAAATTTTTTTATTAACTGGATCAGCCGTAAGCTCTTTGTTAGCACTATTTTTCAATAAATAAGAAAAAATCGTAGTAATGAAATAGGAAATACCTAAATACAAAAAAGCTTTTTCTGCTGTTAAATGGGCGTAATCAAATAGCACAAGCGTTAAAAAAAGAGCTTTTTGCGTAATATTTATAAAATTGTAGCGACTAATATGTACCTTAGCCCGCTCCAGCATCAGGCGTTCCTGATAAAGAATAATGAAAGCAAAAAGCGAATAGTACCAATTTTGTAACCATAAAAAGATAAGAAGAATAAAAATGAATGTGGCGATCCAGGATATTCGTCTGACATACTGAATAAGAAATTTTTCTTGGTACAAAGAAATAAATCGTCCGTAGCCGCCCCAGACACTTAAGGATAAGATGGGGTATGCGAAGGTCATTATAGAAAAAACATAGCTATAAAAACCCATCTCTTTTTTATCAAGGTAATGGTTTAAAAAAAATGTGGTAAAAAAAGAAACAAGCGTAGCTACTATAGAACCCACAAAAAAAGTAAAAAACCTCTTCACATGTAGGTTAGAAAATTTATTAATCATAATACTCAGCAAAATTAAACTTTTCTCCTGACAAACAATAATCAATAAATTTATTCATCACTTTGTCCTTAAGCAAGGCATCTTGCTCTTTATATTTGTATCCTGAAAAGCTCAACCCTCGTAGATTCATTAATGTTTCTGGCATAATACGTCTAAATTGATGATGATAAGCATACTGTAATAGCCGCTCAAAGCGCACATCATCAACGTGTAACTCTCCTTTTAACGCTTTACTGACATATTCAAAATATTCTGCTTTATTTTTTGCATCAAAAGTAATATTTTTGTTCGTATAATAAAATTCTGAAGCGAGTATAGTAGGGATGCGTAAATAGGTAGTCTCATATCCTATAGTCGACCCATATAATAATACGCCACAAGAAATAGAAGCGATAGAAAGGCTCGTAATATGGCTATCGGCAGGAATCACTATAATATTGTCTGGCAAGCTAGAGTATTTATCTTTTAAAACATCCGCAAGTCCAATCCCATTGTTTGTTTTTTCTGCAGGGTGCGTTCTGATTATTAAAGTACAATCCTCTTTATCGCGGAACCAGTCAATCGTTTCATACAACCAGGCATTAAAATTTTCGAAACAAATATTTGGCCTGAAAGCCTGTCCATCCCAAGGGATATTGGGGAGCAATGCAATAATTTTCCTATCCTCAGATATGGAAAGGCTTTTTAGTATTTGCTCATTAGGTAATATTTTTTTTAGATTTTTATAGTAGTCAATATAATCTTGCGTATCCGTAGCCCTTCCTATTTTTGCTTCTAAATAACTGATAATTTGACTGCGCTGCTTTGCAGTTAAAGGCGAAGAAGCCCAATCGCCATCAGGCTCATTTAAAGGATAGTTAAGATAGGAAGAATTATGTGCTGCTACTACCCCCGCCCCATGGTATTCCCGTCCCCAAGTGACAAATTTTATTCCCCTGTTTATACAATACTCTTGGACTGCACCCCAGGTTGAGTAGGTTCCATGAGAAAAAAAGACTAACTCTACTTTATTTTTTTTAAAATAATTTTCCAAGGCATTAATAGTAATCAATATGGTTTTCAAAAATCCTTGAATAGCCTCTCTATCTTTTTGTATACAATATGTCGCTTTTTTATAATGTCTTTGCAAGGCTGACATTAGAGGCTTGTATATTAATATCCCTTTATATAGGTATTTATTTAGGTTATTAAAGTCTATAGTTTCTATTTCTTTCTCAATTTGGTTCAGTTCTTTTTTGGAAACCAAATTATTAATAAAGACACCATTGAGCCCGAATGCTGTTAAAAATTTTTTTTGCTCATGAAAGCACAGATTACAACGAAGGTATTTACTAGAAGTTGAGTCTATTTGTTCACAATGGCTAACTGCTTGACCGCATAAAAGCGTATCTACCGTATAGCCTCTGCCGCGAAAAAAAATAGAGCAATTTCCTTCAAATAGATTCGAGCCGGGAGCTACTCGATAGGGTACGATAAGAATTTTTTTTTCTTTGCTACCCACGGGCAAGTCTTTTGAAATTTTAAAAGCTTCTTTATAGGGATCGATAGTAACCTGATGACGAACCCGGTATTTATAACTATAGATAAGCGGATTCAGTACGTTTAAAAGCTTTAAAAACTTCATTTGCCCCCCATTAGGGATAACTTTATTAATTATTCCTGCCAAATTTGGTAGGACCTTAATGCGACTCAGAAAGTAAGCGCGAGAACTAATTTACAAGAGCGGGGGCCGTTATTTTTTTTATTACTTTGGCAGGCGAGCCTACAGCAACACAATACGCTGGTATATTTTTCGTTACTACGCTTCCCGCGCCAACAACAGCATTTTCCCCTATGGAAACACCGGGTAAAATTATCGCGTTGGCCCCAATCCAACAACCTTTTTTCAATGTAATTGGTTTTGAAGGATACCAACCTTGTTCCATTATAGGAAGTTTAGTATTTTCAAATCGATGATTATTTACATATAAATGCACACCGGAACCAATTAATACATCATCTTCTATTACAATCCCCGCCCCATTTTCTCGGGGGTCAGCAAATAGCATTGTTCCAGGCCTTATTGTTACTCTAGCACCAATGGAAATTTTTGAGCAACATATTGCATAGGCTCCATGGCGAAACGAAGCCGTTTTATGAAAAAATTTAAACTTTTTTGTACACAGCTTTAACATACTTGTATTGAAATAAAGCATCCAATGGCTGGTTGGTATATCCGGGCCAATCCGGTCCAGGCTGCGCCAAAATTTTATTTTTTTAAAAAGCCTTATTACCATTGTGACTCACTAGCTTATTAAACCTAATTATTTAACCAAAATTCAGACAGAAACCATCATCTACTATAATGTTTTGCCCATTAATATATGTAGAATAATCGGAGAGCAGAAATAAAATAGTGCCGTTAATATCCTGTGGGTCCAACATACCTTTACCTAAGGTGTTATTTTTGTATGCGTTTAAAAAATCTTCTGGTTGATTGTCAAATATACCACCTGGACTTATGGAATTTACTCTGAAATTGCTATTTCCTATATATTTTACAATATATTGATTCAGGTGGATTATTGCTGATTTTATTGCAGCATACTCCACAGGCATAGTAAGCGGGGTATTCTTGTAAATTTCAAATTTAGGAGGGACTACACCATATATAGACGCTATGTTAACCAGTGAAAATGGGGTTTTAAGTTTTTCAAAATATTTTGCACATTGTTGCGCAAATAAAAAAGAGGAGCCCAAATGTAAAGAGACATTCTCATTAAAATCTTGTAAGGTTACATCAAAAAAATGTCTCCCATACGCTTGATTACGAGGATAAGAGCAATTTACTGCGCCGGTTAATCCATTTAACTCTGCAAAAAATGATGTCACTTCTTCTTGATTTGTTAAATCTAACTGGCTGACTGATAGCTGTGGGGTGTCAATTTGAATGCCTATAGCTTTAAAACAATGAAGCATATGTTCGAGATTTTTATCCGCAGCAATAACATGGGCTTCGTGCTCTAATAAAAATTTAACAAGATTGGACCCAACTAATCCGCCCCCGCCTACGACTAAAATTTTTTTATTCCGAAGCATTCATACCTCTATGTTTTATTAGGGTTTCTGCAAACCAAAAATCATAAATATCATCAATATCGACTGCCCTCGATTTGGGGATCTCTATACTTGTAACTCGTCCATCAAATAAATTTGAATGATTTAAAATAAAAGTGGGCCTGCTTACATAGACTACGGTAGTCATTTCGAAGACGGTTTTCGAATCTTGTCTTCGTGAAATTTGCTCTTCGCTTTTAATTAGTACTTCACAAGAGCCATCCTCTTTTACCTCTACCATATTAAAATAAGGACTGCGATTAGCTTTGGTAATTGATATACACACGTCACTGTTGTTATTTTCAATTTGCGCAATGGCTTGCACTACGTCTTCTACATTTCTTAAGGGACTTGTAGTAGGTAAGCTTACAAATAAATCAAAGGGCCCATAAGTATTTTGCACCAATTCTATTGCATGCTGCCACGATAACCATTCCGGGCTTTTATCACCTGCTAACTCCCCAGGCCTATTTATTACTATAGCGCCGGCATTTTTGGCAATTTGTGCAATTTCTTCGTCATCCGTAGACACAAATATTTTTTGAATGGAAGGAATTTGCTTTGCCAGATCAATCGAATGTACCAGAAGGGGTTTTCCTGCTAATGGTTTTATATTTTTACGTGGTAATCCTTTTGATCCCCCTCGCGCAAAAATAAAAGCATAAATACTCATTGTTTAGTGCCCCACAAAGCCTTTCTCTTAATCTCTTCAATCGTTTTAACAGTCCGAAGCGCACTTTCAACTGAACTTAAATCTTTTTTGACAGGACTTTTTATTCGAGAGGCAAAATCGTTTAACATAAAAGTATACATTTCATTTTTATCCCATTGAGGCTGATTATAAATTATTTCCTCCTCTTCACCTGTAAATAAAGACACTTTATTTTCTACCAAATCCCAAATTAGATGTCCTTTTTCTCCCAGGATCTTACAAAAACGTTGTGCTCTTTTTTGAATAAAATTTAAATGGATTGTACCTATTGCACCTTTTGTTGTAGAAAACGTAATATCTGCAATTTCTTCCACTTCAAGATTCAGCTCCTTGGTATTTCGAAGAATAGCATGATGGAGCGTGAGCTCCCCGAAAAACCAATCTAAAT